>JBDTVX010000061.1:0-17803 GCA_040007015.1 Ferruginibacter sp.
TTCCGTCGCCTGTTTTTCATTTTCGCATTTTCAAATTTTCACATTTTCACATTTGTATTCCGTCGCCTGTTTTTCATTTTCGCATTTTCAAATTTTCACATTTTCACATTTGTATTCCGTCGCCTGTTTTTCATTTTCGCATTTTCAAATTTTCACATTTTCACATTTGCCCAGGACTCCTCGCACATAAGGATCTCCCTCCTCACCTGCACCCCCGGCGAACAATTATACTCCACCTTTGGCCATACTGCCATCAGGGTAACTGATAGCAGCAGTGTTACAGATTATGTTTTTAATTACGGCACTTTTAATTTTGAGGATCCTGGTTTCTATACAAAATTTATTCGTGGAAAATTGCTGTATTATCTATCCGTGGAAAATTTCAACAGTGACAAAAAAAATATGGGTTTTAAAGACGAATACCAGGCCGATAACCGGGGAATAACCGAGCAGGTGCTCAACATGGATGCTTCAGAAAAAATTGCCCTGATGGAGGCGCTTCGTGAAAATGCCAGGGAAGAAAACAGGTATTACAAATACGATTACTTTTTAGATAACTGCACCACCCGCACAAGGGATATCCTGGTAAAATATAAAAAAGATCATCCGGGTTTTAAACACGTGATGCCGGAGGGCACCCGCTTCCGGCAGGCAATACACCAGTACCTTGATAAGAACAAAAAATACTGGAGCAAGCTGGGCATTGATATTTTATTAGGCGCGCCTACAGACGCTGTGATGACAACGGCACAATCGCAGTTCTTGCCGGATAATTTAATGAAGTCATTTGACAGCAGTAATCAAAATCAGCAATTGGTGTTATCAACTGCCAACTTATATCCCGTTAACCAGGAAAAAGCAGGCGTGTCTTTTTTAACTCCAATGGCTATATTTTCTTTACTGTTAACCGTAATCGTATTACTGAGCTTTTCCAATAACAAACGTGCACAAATATTTATACAGGGCTTTGATGGCATCTTCTTTTTTTTAACCGGGGCGTTGGGCATTCTGTTAATTTTTATGTGGATCGGCACGGATCATTCCATGACGAAAAACAATTACAATTTATTATGGGCATGGCCCACCAATACCATCGCCGCCTTTTTTGTAAATAGTAAAAAAAAGTGGGTGAAGAAATACTTTGGCTTCAGTGTATTTGCCTTAATAATTGTTTTACTAACCTGGTTCTTTTTACCCCAGCAAATGAACAATGCTTTAATTCCCATTGTATTGATCCTTGTTTTTAGAAGTGCACTGAAATATTTATCGCCACGATCTTAAATACCGGCATTCCCGGATTTTATCAACTCATTTTTTTGACTGATATTGCAGTAATTCAAATTGAAAAAACAGGAAAACAGGAAAACAGGAAAACAGGAAAACAGGAAAACAGGAAAACAGAAAACTCCCAATCAGTGACGGAAAAAACAATCAAATATCAAAATTCAAATATTTTCTATCGCATCACCGGCGAAGGGAAAACGATTGTATTGTTACATGGTTTTGCAGAAGATGGCGATATATGGAGTAACCAGGTAGATTTTTTAAAGGACCATTTCCGGATCATCATTCCCGATATCCCCGGCAGCGGCCGGTCTGATCTTGTCGCAAATGCCAATATTGAAACCTATGCTGAAGTAGTAAAACTGATCCTGGACACCGAGCTGCAAAAGCTCCCGGCTGAAGAGTTTGGAGAAATAAATCTTATTGGTAATATTGGCAATATACATTCACAGGGCCTTTCATGGGAGGCAGAAACGCAGGTAGCACTCATTGGCCACAGCATGGGTGGTTATATCACGCTGGCCTTTGCAGAAAAATACCCGCGGTACCTGGATTCCTTTGGCCTCTTTCATTCCAGCGCATTTGCAGATGACGGGGAAAAAAAAGAGGCCAGGAAGAAAGCGATTGATTTTATGACTGAGCTGGGCGCCGGCGCTTTCTTAAAAACGGCCATTCCCGGTCTTTTCACTAAAGCTTTTGCAGAAGAAAATTTCACAAAAATAAACCACCTGGTAGAGAAGGGAAGAAATTTTAGTGCCGCTGCGTTGGTACAATACTACCGGGCCATGATAGCAAGGCCCGACAGGACAGCCGTATTAAAAACTTTTCCAAAACCTATTTTATTTATCATCGGCGAATATGACAATGCCATTCCTCTGCAAAGCAGCCTCCGCCAATGTTATCTTCCTGCACAGTCACATGTGCATATATTAAATCAATCCGCTCACATGGGTATGTGGGAAGAAAAGGAAAAAGCTAATAATATACTTTTTAAGTTTTTAATTAACAAGTTTTAACAACCAGGCAGCCTGCTTCCACAACGTTTCTTCCAATATTTATAATTTATATTTGCGCTAAACAACGGGATTGAAGATGAAAACAGCTTTGCTTACGATACTTTTATTCATGTGTTGTTTATGCACCTCTGCCCGTCACATAAAAGGTGGCTTTTTTACTTACCAATACCTTGGCCCCGGTATTTCAGATCCTGCAAAGCTCAGGTATAAAATAACACTTACGGTTTATATGGATTGCTCTGCCACGGGCCTACAGGTAGACGGTACCGTTAATTTTACGGTTTTTAATGGCACAGGTCCATCACAATATGCAAATGTAGAAGTACCTATAACAAACGTGGTGCCTGTATTTTTGACAAAACAATCTGATGACCCCTGTATAACCGGGGATCAGACGGGTTGCTATTACAGAATTGCATCATACGAATTGAACGGCTATGAATTACCGGTTTCACCGGGTGGATACACCGTTAGCTATCAGCGATGTTGCCGCATTGAGCAGATGGAAAATATAAGCGGCTCCGATAACATTGGAAATACCTACACCATTCAAATCCCTGGTACTTCCTCTGCAGTTGCAAATGCCAATCAGAATAGCAGCCCTACTTTCCCTGTCAATGATACCGCTGTTATATGTCAGAACATTTTTTTTACGTATCCTTTTTCGGCAATTGACCCCGAGGGTGATTCACTTAGCTATTCGTTATGCACTTCATTTATTGGCGCAAATCAGACCAACCCCACCCCCGCAACCGCAACTGCCCCGCCCTATTCTTCTGTGCCCTATTCCTCGAATTTTAATGGTTCTGCACCAATGGGTTCAAACGTCACCATTAACCCAAAAACCGGTTTGATCAGCGGCATTGCGCCATCAATAACCACTGCCGGCGAATATGCGGTAACTGTTTGTGTTTCTGAATTCAGAAACGGCCTGTATATCGGAGACACAAGGAAAGAATTACATATACGGGTACGCGATTGCTCTGCTATAAAGGCTCACCTCGACCCCGTTCCAACCAGTTGCGACGGCTTTAGCCTTACTTTCAAAAACGATGCAACTGATAATATTTCCGGTATAAATTATTTGTGGAATTTTGGCGACACCGCTTCCGGAATTTTAAATAATACCGCTACATCGGAAACGCCCACTCATACCTACAGCGATACAGGCACTTATACACTAAAATTAAGAGTTACCAGCGGAGGACAATGCGCAGATTCATCCAACACCATTGTAAAAATTTACCCGGGATTTTTCCCGGGATTTAAAGCTACTGCACCGTTATGCCAGGGTGCTCCTGTAAAATTTACGGACACCACAAAAGCCAAATATGGCACACCAACCGGCTGGCGGTGGGATTTTGGTATCCTGACCGATACCGGCGATAGCAGCAATGCCAAAGACCCTCTTTTTGTTTATCCTGATTCGGGAACTTATAATGTTCAGCTAATTGTAGGCAGCACATTTGGTTGCATTGATACTGTTGTGAACACTATCAGGATCAACACAAACCCCACGGTTAATTTAATCCCACACGACACCCTGATCTGCTTTATAGATACGTTGCAACTAAAAACTACCAATACCGGCAGCTTTCTATGGAGCCCCAGTTATAATATCAGCAGTTTAACATCAGCGAATCCTTTTGTAAGCCCGGATATTCCTACAAAATACTTTGTCAGCTTTACAGATGGCTTAGGTTGTAAGAATATAGATTCTGTTTTTGTGGATGTAAAAATGGCCGTAACTATTGATGCCGGTAATGACACCATCATCTGCAGAACCGATGGATTATTGCTGAATACTACCAGTGATGCCCTGCACTTTATATGGACACCGTCCACTTATCTGAGCAGCGATACGGCCAGGCATCCTTTTGCGAACCCGCTCGCGGGAGTTATCACTTATCATGTAGTGGGCAATATCGGCAAATGCCGGGATTCATCCGATGTTAAAATAACAACATTCCCTTACCCCCCCGCTAATGCAGGTAACGACACGACCGTTTGTTTTGGCTTTTCTGTGCCCTTAATGGCCACCGGGGGAACTTTGTATCAATGGTCGCCGGCAACTTTTTTATCTGCTACCAATATCCGCAATCCCATAGCCGTGCGCCCAACTGCAACCACTCAATATATTGTGGCTGTTAGGGATGGGGGTGGTTGCCCTAAGCCTGCTCTTGATACGGTAATAGTAAATGTAGATCCCCTGGTAATGGCCAACGCCGGGCCTGCAGACACCACTGTTGTGCTGGGCGAACCATTGTTTTTAAATGGAACAGGGGGCAGTACCTATTTATGGCAACCTGCTACCTGGTTAAGCAATCCGGCCATAGCCAATCCCATTGCTTCACCGGAAAATAATATTACCTACCAGTTACTGGTAACAAGTGAAGCCGGTTGCCAGAACAGGGATAGCATCCGCATAAAACTATATAAAGTACCCCCGAGCTTTTATGTACCTACGGCTTTTACACCCAACAATGACAATAACAATGATATTTTAAAACCCATTTTGCTGGGGATGCGGTCGCTCAATTATTTCAGGGTATTTGACCGCTGGGGCAAACTGGTATTTTATACCAATCAAAAAGGCCAGGGTTGGGATGGTACTTTTAAAGGAAACCCCCAGGACCCGGGCACCTATGTATGGATGGCAGAAGGAGCGACCTACACCGGCGAAGTAATTATCCGAAAGGGATATTCCGTATTGATAAGATGAGCGGAATGAGTGAAATGAGTAATGAGTGATGAGTTTCAACGATTCTTTACCGCAGGATGGCTACCAGGCGCAAATCAAATCAATTTACCTGCACCCGGCAGGATAGAGCCGATTATTTTCATAAAGCACAATAAAGTTGGTAATTCAGTTGTTTTGTTAAATAGTATAAGAATGCTGGGGTGATGATGTATAATGGCATGAAATTCGAAGTCTCATAAAAAACATCCGGAAATGAGGGAATGGATATACCGATTAACCCGCTATTTTTTTATCCCCTGCCTAATCTGAAAAATGATGAAAAATCTATTTTGTCTATCCATATTTATGGGCCTTCTTCTTACGGGAATACAGGCACGATCTCAAAACGTTATTCAACAACAAGGCTGTTCCGATTCATTTATCTTACACCAGGCTGATAGTATTAAAAAGGAATTTTACAAACAGGGTTTTATAGTGGTAAAAGAAGCTTCCATGACAATGGAGAGCGAATCCGAAATGCCGGTGATAGTTCCCTTAACGGAAAGTACCTTGTACCAGTTTGTTTTTATAGGTGACGCCAGTTCCAAATCATACGAAGTAAAGATGTTTGACTGGGACGAAAAACAAGTTGCCTACCAAAAGGCACAGTTTGGCGACGCAGACGGGAACGTAATAAGTTACGCTTATACTCCCAAAATTTCAGAGTACCACATGATGAAACCCGTTCAGGTAAACAAGAATAAGAAAAATCTATGTGGTTATGTAATGCTGATGAAAAAAGTAAAATAATAAATAGCAGCTACTGGTTACTTACCACCTTAGATCAGTGTTAACGATTCTCCATCCATTTGATAAATTCAGTTGCTTTAGCTTTGCTTATGGTAATAGGCCCTATTTTTCCCCGCTTGAACTTTATTATAAGTCTCCTGTCTATATAATATTCTATCTCGCTTATTGAAATATAGGAAATCAAATACTGCCTGTTTGCCCTGTAAAACTGAAGTGGATTAAAGTTTTCTTCATAATAATCCAAAGAATGATTTAAGCTAAATTGCCGCCCATCGGCAATATACACCAGGGTAGTATCATCTTTGATGGCAAATACGTCAATGTCGTTAACATGAATGGGAAGTAGTTTTTCCCTGAATGAAATAAGTAAATTGGTCCTGTAATTTCTTACGCTCTTTCCCAGTTCCTTTAAAAGGCTTTCCAAATTAATATTCTTAGATTGAATTGGCTTTTTCCACACATCAAATTTAATAATACTTTTTAATAAAAGTCCTTCATCAATTGGCTTTAAGAGATAATCAATCCCGTTACTTTGAAAAGCTTTTAAGGCATATTCGTCGAATGCGGTACAAAAAATTACCGGGCACGATATTTCAACATTCCCGAATATTTCAAAAGATAAACCATCTCCCAATCGTATATCTGAAAAGATCAAATCAGGCTCATCATTGTTTTGAATCCATTGAACCCCTGTTTCAACGCTGTCCAGTATTGCCAATATTTTACATTCGGGCCTCAATTCCATTATTGTATGCTTTAGATCTAAAGCGGTTTGAATTTCGTCCTCAATAATTATTATATTCATTTTGTTATTCTATAGGTAAAAATACCTGGAAAAAATTTCCTTCATTCTTTATGATAATTTGTTTCCCTTTTAACATGAGGTACCTGCTGTTGATATTTCTCAAACCAAAATTAGAGGAAGGTAAATACTCCTTTTTCTTTCTTAAATTGTTTTCCAATATCAAATAATTACACTCATAAAAGATATGAATAGTAAGAGGTTTCGAAGCAGAAAAACTATTATGTTTCACTGAATTTTCTATTAAAAGCTGAATCGTATTTGGAGGCATGGTTTTATTAAGGAAAGCTTCCGGAATATGGATGTTTGCCACAATAGATTCACCAAATCTTATCTGCAACAGATAAAGATATGATTTCACGAATTCTATTTCTTCTCTTATTGAAACTTCATTCTTATCTGTGTTTACGAGCATATACCTGTATACTAAAGCCATTTCACTGATAAATTTAGCGGCGAGTTCCGGGTTCGCTTTAACCAATGATTTTAAAGTATTTAATGTGTTAAATAAAAAATGAGGACTCACCTGTTGTTTCAAAACCTCATGTTGTGCAAAAACAGTTTCCTTTTTCAAAATCTCCATTTCTAATTCCAGTTGTTTTTTTTCTTCATAATTGTCAAATAAATATTTGATGAGCATGATCAAACCGTTGAAGAATATTATTCTGAGACATAAAAAAAACCATGATTTAAAGGAATAGAATTGCCTTCCGCTGATCTGGGATAACATTGTTCCGGTTGTATCAATTAAAAGCCCTATTATGAAATACAGGGCAATAGAAAGCAGCAGGGCTAAAATTATTGAGAAGGGCATTTTTAAAAAAAAGTATTTCTTTTTAGAAAAAGTATCCCTCTTAAAATCAACTAAAAAAAAATTTATGCTCCAAAGCAGAAATATGATCAGGAAGGAACAAATAAATCTCGTTACGATTTGTGAGGAATCTTTTTCTGAAAAAACAAACAGGCCGGGAAGGATGGTAGCAACAATAGCCCCCACTTTAAGATGGTATTTATTAATTATGTCTTTTATACGAGGCATTTCAATTTTAAAATTAATAATGCGACACCGGCAATATGGATAAAATTACAAATATTTCCGCCTGATAAATTTAAGAAAACCCCGAAGCTGTCAATCGGGGAACTTAAGCTGTCATTTTCATCTCTCAAAAGCAAAACCTCACTAATATACCACCGTATTTTTGTTATGTATTAAATACATGCAAATTATGAGGCCCCTGTCGAAAAAAACGAATTCCCTGATTTCCTTATCACTGTTATTTGTGTTGGCAATGTATATTCCTTCCTGCAAAAAAGATGATTTATCCAGTCCGGATAACAATATCGTAATGGAAGCCAAATTATCTGATTACAAAATATTCCAGGGAAAACTGTCAGATTTAAATCCTTCGGATGAATTTAAACATTATGAAATTGCTACAGGATTATTTTCTGATTATGCAGAAAAACAACGCCTGGTTAAAATTCCCGGCGGGCATTTAATTACAGCCGTTAATAACGGTTTGCCTGATTTTCCTGACGGGACAATGCTTGTCAAAACATTTTATTATTACAACGACAAAAAGGACACTGCAAAAGGAAAAAAAATTGTTGAAACAAGGCTCCTGATTCAATCTAATTCAAAATGGAATGTTGCCGTCTACCTATGGAATAATGAGCAAACAGATGCTTATTTGTTGACCATTGGATTAGATAAAACTATCAATTGGATAAATGAAAGGGGCGAAGGAAAGGTTATTTCGTATCATGTTCCCAATAATAGAGAATGTGCCACCTGCCATAATTCCAAAGGAACAATTATTCCAATTGGAGTTAAGATCAGAAATCTAAATTTTGAGGTTGAAAGAAATAGCCGCCTGATCAATCAACTTATACATTTTGGAAATATTGGGATCATGAATTCCGTTGATCCTTCTTCATTTTCTTCGTTACCAAATTGGCAAGACACGGCTGTATCAGTAGAAAACAGGGCAAGAGCGTACCTGGATATCAATTGTGCTCATTGTCATAATAAAAACGGGATAGCTTCGGGTACCGGTATTTTTTTGGGCTACGAATTAACTTTGGATGAAACCAGTATAATCCACAAAAAAAAGCAGATCCAAAATGCCATGTCCGACGGCGTAATGCCTAAACTCGGAACAACCATCATAGATGAAGAAGCGTTGTTGCTAATCAAAAAGTATATCGAACACCTTTAATAGGTTAATTGTTTTAAAAGGTGATGAACACGCTTTCTTGCAGGGCTGACACACGAAAATCGATTACTTAAAAAGGGGCTTGTTCTTAATCCCGAAGGCCCGCCTGAACGGAACGGGCAGGGATATAATGATTATAGAAAATGAATGATCGCTGAGTTTTGAAAACCCCGAAGGAGTGAAATGTCAATCCTTCGTGGGTTAAAATACTCCAGTAATTTATTTTTTCTAAAATAATATCAGCCCTGCCCGTTCCGTTCAGGCGGGCTTTCAGGCTTTTAAAACTTTTCGTGCGTCTGCCCTACGCTTTCATGCTGTAAATAATATGATTAATTTATCAATGATTAATTTAACCTGGCTCGTAATGAAAAATATATTTTTTGTAATAATACTGCTAATTCCTATTGCAGTTTCGTGTCAAACTACAGATACCCTCAACTATAAAAAGAGCAAATTTGGTTTTGTTTTCTCTCCTGATTATTGTTACCGGATATTAACGTATAATACTTCCTATATCCCGGTGGAAGATTTGCGAAGGACTGAAGAAGTACCGGCATTTGGATTCACAGCCGGCTTGAATTTTAGAAAAGGGTTAACCCCGAAAATTATATTTGTAACAGGGATATACTATTCTGTAATGGGTGCGCAAACCAAAAATATCGAATTAAAATGGGCAACTCCAGGCATCAACTTCCCGGTCACAAGCAAAACACGCTATCTCTATAAATACTTAGATATCCCCGTAAAAATAAATTACCTTTTTGGCCCGGGAAGAGTTAACTATTTTATCTCTTGCGGGGTTTCGGTAAATATTTTTTCAGAAAAGAAAACGAAATTGATATCAGCATATACCAGCGGACATACAACGTCCGTCAGCTCTGCAGTTGATTTAGGTTTTCTGAAGTTTAACCTGGCTACCTTAATTGGTTTGGGAATCAAATATGATATAACAAAAAGATTATCCATTGCCTGCGAGCCGGTATACCGGCAGTTTATAAATTCTATTGAAGCAGACAAGAGCATAAAAGAACATCCTTATTCTATTGGAATAAATGTTGAAATGATTTATCGGTTTAAGCAAAAGAAATAAGGATTTTTTAACCTTATTGCGCCAGCGATATCCTTATCTCTACGCCCGCCCTTGTATTGATGGTGGGTGCGCTGGAAGAAATATAAGGATTTACCCTGCGCTGATCAAAATAGAGTTTAAGATTTACGCGGTTATTTAAAAAATAGTCAATGGTTGGCGTAATAGTAATTTCCTTGCTACCGCCTGTTGGCAAGGTAGAATTCTGGTCCAACCGGTTATTTACAGTAACATTATCACGTATCCTGAGATCCAGCCTGAAGTTGATCTCGTTGTCAAGCTTACCGGTTTTATCCTTGCTCAAAAATTTGGGCAGTTTTAACCCCCCGAATAATTTAAGGCCACGCTTCCGGTAACCGGCTCCAATGGAAAATTCAGTACTCCTTGTTTCACTTAACTGGAAATCTACCAGGCTTAAACTAAGGGTCCGCTGTTTTGTATAATCAACCTTGAACTGCATCTGGTTGGTAAACGTCATATCTATTCCCACCAACGGCGCAAATTGTTCCGTTATGGTAATATTGGGCAACAGGAAATAAGGGATATAATTGTTTGAAGTGGAATCATAAAAAGAGGGATACCCATACCGTAAATCATCCCGGTATAGTAATGCCGAAGTAAATCCATTCATACTAAGGCTTCCGTTGTAGCCATGGGACAGTGTGACATTGGTAAAAATTTTATCGAGCCCTTTTAGCCTGCTTAGCCCGTTGTAATCCAGTTTCCAGTTGGGTTTGGGAATAATACTCCGAAATGGATTGGATTTTATATTCGGGTTACTTTGCTTGATCAGCCCCACGCTATTAGGATCCTGGCCCGAATAAGCAGCTATAAATGCAGGAATCAATACATCAATTGCATACTTATTATATCCATGAGCATAGCCGTCTGCATCCAATGGAATGTTGTTATTATATTTATTAAGTGCGCCTAACCTTTGAGAAATGATCTTCCTGTTATCCTGGAACTTAAGAAAGGTTGCTGATATCTGGTTAGGGTCAAACTTACCGAATAGGGTTTTGTATGAAATATAGCTTACATCAAATCCGCCGCCGGCGTAGGGGCCCAGGTGACCAAAGTGATCACCCGTGCCGGTAGTGTCTTTAAATAATTCCGAATAATTTTTATTGAATGTTTTATTTACATTGATGCTGATCGTTAAATCCCTTACCGGTTCTACCTGGGCGGTGATTGTTAACCGTTGGTCGAAGGTCTGTTGCAAAATGGTATTAAAGAATGAATCTTTAGTGATCAATCCTTTACGGGCGGCATTATTCAGCCAGGTGGTATCCGGCTGCTTTCCCAAAATAAAATCAAAGCCGGGTTGCATGCTCCGGAAATTATGCCCTACAAATTGTGTACTATCCAGGTAACCCGGCAGGCGGGTATTCGCATTTTCAGAAAGGGAGATATTGACCTGCTTTACGCTGGTTACCAGTTTGCCAAACACCCTTCCGAGTGTTCCCACATCAGGCAGGGAATTAGGATCCTTTATCCTGGTTACCTTAATACGCTTAAACTTCTTTGAAGTAATTCCATTTTTAGTTATGGACCTGAAAATAGAATCCCTTCTATACTCTTTCGCTTTTGCCCTTGCACCGCTATCCCTGGGCTGTTCGATGGCTCGGAAAAATTTGAATTTACTATACAATTTTGTAAAATCAAGCTGGGCAGTGGTTTCCTGGCTTTGCCCGTTTTCCAGGATATTTCCTAATTCCAATGCCAGCCGGGATGCACCGATCCAGCGATAGGTTGCCTGGTATTTTATATTTACCGTGGTCCAGTCAACCAGCGGGAACTTGGCTGTGGGTAAGGTATAAGAAAAATTAGCTGCCTGGTTATACAGGGTATTTCTTCCTCCCTTAAATAGGTTTGACCAAATACTGTCCTTTTTCTCTTTGGTATCGAGCCTGCCTGCAGGTTCGTCTACTCTTGAATTATTGGTTGCGGTAAAATCAAAGTTGAGGGATCGGGTAAGCGCCCAGCGAAAAATATAATCCCGCTGGAAGGTAAAATATTTGTCATAGGTTTCAGGGATTTTATATTTATCCGATCCCACGCTGCGTGGTCTTATAGCGCCAAACTGCCTGTTTATATCAGCCCTGAAACTTATTTGCGACGGCACGGGATTCACATTAAAATCCTTCACAAGATCGAACCAATGTGTTTTTCTTTTTTTAAAAAACCTGAGCTTTTTAAATGGCTCGATATAGGACGGCTGCGGCGCGAAATTATACCCCAGGGCACCCCTGTGCCTGGTAACTTCATTATTTTCTATTAGCGGATTATGGGCGGTAATATTAATGTAGGAATAGCTAAGATCAAAATTAGAAATATCATAAATTTTAGGCTTCTTCTTACTGGTCCTGTTTTTCCTTACGTTCGTAAAGTTCACCGTTTTAGTACTGGTAAATTCGACCGCAGCATTTTTTATAGAATCCTTTTTATTTGCCGTAGCCAGGCTAAGCTTATCTTTTAGCTTGATGTCGAGATCATACGGGTCATACTGGGGCATGCTAACGGTTTGGGAATAGCTGGCAAATACCGGTATTGAAATAGCTGCGCTTTTTGGTAATAATTTGCCTAGTTCCAAATTTGCCGCAATATCAAATTGTGTATAATCATCTCTATATCGTTCCTCTACTCTTTGCTCAAGGGTACCAAATCCCGCACTGTGTTTGTTGATTGACCCGGTAATAGTGCCGAGGTCCGCCAGGGTCATATCGATCCTTGCCATTGCTGCCCAGCCTCCCTTTTCGTTGATAGCGCTGAGCCTTAATTCATCTACCCATATCTCTCCGCATGCATTATCATTATGAACATTTTCCACACCGATCAATATACCCCTTACCTCCCCAAGATTGGGGTCGCCCAATATTGAATAAACTATCCCGCTATCCTGCAATTTTCTATAAATCATCGTTGAAACGACGTTACTCAGATCTCTTTCCTGTTTCAGTTTTGGTAAAAGAGCCAGGTCTACATTTAAATTATTGATGGCCGGCCAAAGCGCATCATTGTATGTATCCGAATTGGGATTCAGAGAAGCTGCTGTAAGTGATGTTAAATGCAGTGGTATTTTGATCTCGTAATAATTGCTTACAAAATCGGTACCTATCCTTACCACTGCGTTTAAATCCCCATCCTTGATATTATTCGGTGTTTTTATATTATTTTCCGCATGGATATACATCGATAAATTACCATACTGCCTGATATCCCTGTTGGCAAATGTTTGCTGTACCCCCCTTGCGTCATTCCTGGCCAACCCGCAAAACTGCAGCGACATGCTTTGTTCATTCTGCAGAAGATTTACGCCATTATTGCTTTGTATCTGTTGACGCTCTACTTCCCGGGGCGTGCGATATGGTAATGGAGACCGCTTATCATTTTCTTCAATATTTACTCCGTTCACATTAAAATCCACCGTACTGGTGATGGGTGAATAGATTCCGGAAGAATCGATCTTATTTGGGAAATTGCGCCAGATATTCCTGGTTAGCTCCAATGAGCCAAAACGCATTACTACTTCATCTCTAAAGCCCGTCAGGAACATCCTGATAAAGCGAATAGATTTAAAATCAGGAATATTACCAATTTTCCTGTTATAGGCATCAATAGGTATCCTGAACTGGTACCAGTTCTCTGTTCGGGATGTGCCATCCGGTAAACCGGCTATCACTACGGGTTTTATATCAACGAGATAATTGACGCCAACTGTCATTTGCAATGCAGGTTTAAAATCGACTATATATTGAAAATACTCTTCCGACTCGTTCATCGTATTATCCCTGTTCAGATCTTCTGCATCCGGGTATAAGGTAGCCGCTGAAGAAAATTCCGACCCGTCATTAACTTTTGAATTTCCTTCCGGGTTGTTGTAATTTTTGTAGCGCTTTAAAATGCCGTCTGCCGGTGTAAAAGATGCATCGCGGTAATGGATGTAATCATCGGATGAAGGATCCTTTGCTGCCAGTTGGAAAGCGCCGGTGTTTACGGTACCCTGCAACTGGGCCAGGTAAGGCGCTCTTCTTATAGCTTCAGAATCATTATTGATTCCATCAAATCCAAGATCCTGGTACAACCGGTCTGCGGCATCATTACTAAAAGCATTGGTTACCTGTATTGGATTAAGAGGAACCCTTCCCCAAACAGAAGAATAATCCACCTGCGAAGGCGCGGTAGGAGTTGGCAGTCCATTTTCATAAAATCTCCTGCCATCTTTCAGAACGTCTTCCGAAATATTACCCAGGTTGATATGTAATTTACCCCCGGTAGATGAAGGGTTCAGGATGAATGGATCCTGTACCCAAAATTCGATGAACTGTATATTTGCCGTTTCAAAATCTGTCTGGTCGATATTTCTCATTAACCCACCCCATTTTCTTTCTGGTCTCGTTAACCGGTTATTGTTATCAATTCCTACAGGAGAAGATTCATAGTTATAAGGCCCTTTTTCTGAAGGGTAATATGCAAGATCAAAAGTGATCAATTGGTTTTGCCCAAAATCGGTGGTTCGTTGTGGAAATATTTCACTCTGTTTAACGAGCCGCACCCTTGGATCACTCAACTCGGCCCTGTTATCGCCTAAGGGGTTGTTAACTCCTTTGAAGCTCTGTAATGCCGGTTCAATCTGGTACCAGGACAGTTTTGCACGCTCTTTGCCGTAATCAAGATTATTGTTTAGGGTAGCTTCCGGGAAAAGTATGGTACCGCTTTCATCCGTTGCACCCTGCGGGGTAGAGGCCATAGCCCAGCTAACAGCAGGAAAACGAAGATCGATGCCTGATTTGCTTCCTTCAAAATCATCTACATAGACTGTTCCTGCAGACCCCTTACCAATTTGCGGGGCATGCCCTGGTTGCAGAAAAGCCCCTTCTGCATATGCATTAATTGTAGAGGGTACATTGGTAGAATAAAACGGCAGTTTATCCAGTAATTTTGTAAGCCGTGGCATTTCCTTCCTGTAATTAAGGTCGAGGCCATACATGGTGTTCCGGATGGGATCTTCGCCCACATTATTTTTTGTAAAGAAAGGGCGCTCCCCCAAACGTACGATCGTGCCACCGATAGACAATTGTTCCTTTAGCGTATTCTTTACAAGATAATCCAGTCTCAATCCTAAATAATTCCGCTGCTGAATGCCAAAAGCCGCATTATTTTCAAAATTCACCTGGACCGGCAGCCCGGCATTTAGTATTGCCTGGTTGGTCACTTTGATGGTGCCCAGGTCGTAATTAATGTCATAATCCGCCCCTTCGATCAGAGTTTGTCCGCCTGCTGTAACTGTTACGCTGCCGCGGGGAATATTATATCCAATACTGATGTCGGATGAACCCGAGGTTCGCGCCGATCCTTTCATTACAAAGCGGTTAAGATTTGGATATTGCTGCGCAACCGCCTTTATGGAGTCGTATAAGGCATAATACAAAGTATCTTTAGCTGTGGGAGGCGGGTTGGCATATACCTGCGCCGCAAGATCCCGTCCAAACGGTTCCAGCACAGGGAATACGATCCTGCTATAGGGTGAGATCACCGTAAAACCTTCCACATAATCAAAAACGCCATCCGGCTGGGGATCCAACTGGTTATTCAACTTGTCGAGGTTTACCAATGTTAAGATGGGGGTTCCCTGGTTCTTATCGCCGAAGGGTACATACACTTTCGCGCCAAGGCTTGGTTCCTGGTAATAAAAATTGAGTTTGAAATCCGTAGGTGTTAGTGTGCCATACCCAACGGAATACACGTTTTTCATCATCAGTTTCCAGAGGGGTAATGCAGTGCGCTGGGAAGTGGCTTTTAATAATTTAAGGAACAGTACTTTTTGTGTGGCAGTGCTATCGGCCGGAGGAAGATCCTGTGAAAACTCCCCAACCGAAAGGATCCTTCCATTGTAAGAATATTGATATGCTACCGCCAATACTTCATCTGGCTGTAAAGGCTGACTCAAAGAAATATACCCGGCCTGCCTGTTGAATATATACTGGGTAGAATCTAATTTTCTTGCAAAGGTTTTTTCAAAATCCTGTACCGGGGAAAGCCCAAGTGCCTGTAAATTACTGACTACAAGTGAAGGATTCCTGTTGTTGAGGTCTTTCACTATATTGCTATAGAGGTCATTGGCGTTGTTTGCCGGCGGTGCAAAATTGCTCGTTACATTGATAACTGGTGGCTTCCGGAAAGGATCTATTTCACCGAGATCCATCAAACCCACAACATCGC
Organism: Ferruginibacter sp.; assembly: GCA_040007015.1. Classification (GTDB taxonomy): domain Bacteria; phylum Bacteroidota; class Bacteroidia; order Chitinophagales; family Chitinophagaceae; genus Ferruginibacter. The sequence goes on from JBDTVX010000061.1 coordinate 16,118, forward strand.
GGGTATTGGTAGTGCCCCCATTGCGGTTAGTAACCCATACCTCTAAACGAAGTATTTGCACCGGTGTGGTTATGGCAGGCAATTTGGACAATACACTGTTGTAATTATCCCTGAAATATTGTCCCAGCAAAAAGTGCCGGTTCTCTTCATATTCATCCGCTTTTATATTAATTACCTGTGCTGCTGCACCTCCCTGTAAATTCACCGTTTGTCTTTGCGATTTCTGGTTGGCCAATACAGCGGTAACATTCAATTTCCCAAATTGGAGCTGAGTTTTTATACCAAACAATTGCTGTGCGCCGGGTATAAAGGTACTGCGTGATGGAAACTGCACCGATCCTGCCTCTATACGTTTTATGATTTCATCATCCACACCGGTGTAATCAAGTTTCAACTGGTTATCCTGGCCAAAGTTGGCCAATGTGTTGTAATTGATGGGGAATTTTAATTTATCCCCTATATTGGCATTTACATTTACCTGCGCATTCATATCAAAATCAAACCCGCCATTTTTCCTGGCCCTTTCCGGTAAGGTAGGATTCTTTATATTTTGCCCCTGGTAACCTGCGGTAATATCAACATTCCCCTGCGGGCTGATCTCTATTTTACCATTGCCAAATAAACGGTTAAATAAATTGTCGTATAATGAAAGTCTTGGCTTTGTCAATTTTCTATTGAGCAGGTTCATTGTATTTGCCCGCTTTTTAAAATAATCGATCTCTGCCTGGCGCCCCCTTAAAGTCCAATATTCTTCAGAGGTGTAGGTAGTGGGGGTACGATAATACTTATCGCCGATTTTTTCATATACGGTATAAAGGCGTGTTCTGAAATCGTAAGCTACAGAATCGGTAATGTTATCAGGGGTTTTAAAATCGAAAGTGCTTTTTTTATTATCACTGATAATATCCCCTTTTCTTTCATGAATGGGATAGGGTAAAGTGTCAGGAGCATTGCCAATCCGGGGGGAAGGGGGTAAATGCTTACCCGTATTTTTAGCAGTAAGTAATAATGAAATAGCTGAGAAGAGTACTATATACACTAACCTAAAGCCAATTAATTTTGGTTTTAAATCTCTTTTAGGGAACATCCGGTAAATCAGTTAAGGTAAAGTTCTTTCAAATGGCTTTTAGTGCTTTTTTAATCAATTCTTCCAGGTTGTTGATATTTGTATCGGATAAAGATATCTTTTTTACGGCTGTTTCGGCCTGTGCCCGGGTAATACCCAAAGCAACTAATGCATTTAACGCATCTTGTTGTATACTATTGCCTGCCATCGCCGTAATTTGTAAGATACTATCTATTTTGTTTACTTTATCTCTTAATTCCAGCACCAAACGCTCGGCGGTCTTTTTCCCTATACCTTTAATGCTTTCCAACAGTTTTATATTGCCTTGTTGTATTGCTGCGCTTACTTCATCGGGTTTTAAATGAGACAGCATCATTCTTGCGGTAGCCGCGCCAATACCAGAAACACTGATCAACTGGATGAACATCTCTTTTTCGCCCCTGTCAAAAAAACCATATAAGGTATGCCCATCCTCTTTAATCTGAAGATACGTGTATAATTTTCCCGATTCGCTGTGTTGAATATGAGTATAGGTATTCAAACTGATATTTACTTCATACCCTACACCATTAACATCTATATAAACCTGGGCCGGATTTTTAAGCGAAAATTTTCCTTGT
>JBDTVX010000062.1:0-17700 GCA_040007015.1 Ferruginibacter sp.
CTTTCGATGAGATTAGGAATGAGATCAGGCACGCAACCTCCCTGGCTGACACAAGTAGCCTGTAAGCAGAAGTCGCTGGAAAGACGGTCATTGGTCGGAGACACAACGACGGCGAGCGCATACTTTAAACCAAAATACTCAAATAGAAAAATCTGTATTTTGCTCCCCTTTATGTGTTGGGAACTATCTTTGTTCAATGGCTTCCAATCGTTCCGCAGCAATCAGTTTTATTTTTATCACTTTATTGATAGATGTTACCGGCGTTGGACTGATCATACCTGTGGTGCCTGGATTGCTTGAGCAACTCATTCACGGAAATATAAGTGATGCTTCCAAATATAGCGGCTGGCTAGCCTTTGCATATGCCAGTATGCAATTCCTGTTTTCACCATTATTGGGTAACCTGAGCGACCGGTACGGTAGAAGGCCGGTATTATTGTGCTCATTATTGGGATTGGGCATTGATTATATTTTCCTGGCGCTGGCACCTTCTGTTGGCTGGTTGTTTATAGGCAGAATCATTGCCGGTTTGGGAGGTGCAAGTTTTACGACCGCCACAGCGTATATTGCAGATATCAGCACGCCGCAAAACAGGGCTCAAAACTTTGGAATGGTAGGAGCTGCTTTCGGGGTAGGTTTTATTCTTGGTCCTTTAGTAGGTGGTTTACTCGGTGAATATGGTGTTCGCATACCCTTTGTGGTGGCAGCCTGCCTGAGCTTGTTAAATTCCATCTATGGATACTTCGTGTTGCCGGAGTCGTTGGCCGTCGAGAATAGAAGGGCATTTGATTGGAAACGGGCCAATCCGCTGGGAACCCTAAAGCAATTAAAAAGTTACCCGGCGGTTAGCGGACTGGTGATTTCTTTTTTCCTGATTTACCTGGCAGCAAATGCCGTGCAAAGTACCTGGTCGTTTTTCACCATCAAGCAATTTAACTGGAGTCCAAAAATGATTGGTATCTCGCTGGGTTTGGTTGGATTACTGGTTGGTATTGTGCAGGGAGGATTGATAAGATTTGTTAACCCCTATATGGGAAATAAGCGAAGTGTGTATGTAGGACTGGCACTATACAGCGTCGGGCTGTTTTTATTTGCTTTTGCAACACAAAGCTGGATGATGTTTGTCTTTTTATTCCCTTACTGCCTGGGCGGTATTTGCGGCCCTGCACTGCAATCAATTATTTCCGGGCAGGTGCCTCCAAACCAACAGGGCGAATTACAGGGCGGCTTAACCAGTATCATGAGTTTAACAAATATCATCGGGCCGGTATTAATGACCAGCTTATTCTCCTATTTTACAAAGCCAACATCCCCCGTTCAATTTGCCGGCGCAGCCTTTTTTTTAGGTGGTATATTTATGGCGGTTAGCCTTGCATTGGCCTATCGTACCGGCAATGGTTATTCGTCAATCGTCAATCGTCAATTCTCATCTATGATCGCCGGAACCAATGATTTTAAAAATGTTTTCTTTATTGGAGTAGCCGGTGCCGGGATGAGCGCTATTGCCCAATATTTATCTGGTATTGGAAAAAATGTATCCGGAAGCGACCGGTTTTTTGCACCCGGTACCTACAATGAAATAAAAGAAAAGCTGGAATCGGCGGGTATACAGTGCTTTTTACAAAATGGGGAAGGAATCAATGAGCAAACCGATTTGGTAGTGGTATCCACCGCAGTGGAAGACACTGTCTATGAGGTACAGAAGGCAAAGGAATCAGGCATACCCATTATCAGGCGGTCCGCGTTGCTGGCATTGATCGCAAACAGTAAAAAGACCATTGCAGTAGGAGGTACTTCGGGTAAAAGCACTACCAGCGCCATGCTATTTGACATATTAAAACTTGCAGGTTTACAACCAGGCATTATCAGTGGCGCAGGATTGGTAAGTATAATCAGGGAAGGTAAGATCGGCAACGCACAGGTGGGGGCGGGAGAGTGGCTGGTGATAGAAGCAGATGAGAGTGATGGTTCCATTGTACAGTATCATCCTGAAGTAGGGCTGCTGATCAATATTGATAAAGATCACCAGGAGATTGAAGAATTAATGAATATATTCGGGCAATTTAAAAATAATACAAAAGGATTATTTGTTGTTAACCAGTCGAATGCTTTGTCAAAACTATTATCTGTAAACAGTGACAATGATTTTAGCAGCAGTGAAAATATTCCTGCAGGATTCCAGGCAAAAGATTTTCATCAATCCGGTTTTACCATTCAGTTTACAATTTCCGGAATTCCATTTTCAATCAATACGGTGGGTAAACATAATATGGAAAATGCCGTTGCGGCAAGCTGTGTGGCCAACCAGTTGGGGATACCATTATCCGTGTGTGCCGATGCATTAAATAATTACGAAGGCATTTACCGGCGTCACCAGATATTGGGTGAAAAGAATGGCGTATGGGTGATTGATGATTACGCACATAATCCCGCAAAATGCGCGGCGTCCATTGCTGCCTGTCAGTATATAGCACCGAAGGTGGTAGCCTGGTTTCAGCCACATGGCTATGGCCCTACCAGGTTTTTGAGGAATGATTTCGTAAAGGAAATTACCGCGGTACTAAGGCCGCAGGATGAAATATGGATGAGTGAAATTTATTATGCTGGGGGAACGGCCTTAAAAGATATTTCGGCCAATGACCTGGTCAATGATATAAAAGCATTGGGGAAAAATGCTTTTTTCGTAGAAAATAAAAATGATCTTGTTACTGCTGTCCGTTCTCATTTAACCGATCCCTGTGTGTTATTGTTAATGGGTGCAAGAGACCCGGGTTTGGAGCAATTCGGAAAAGAAGTTTGGGAACGGCTGTAAAGTTTAACGGTCGGCACGGAACGTCAGACCGTTAAACTTTACAGCGTGAAGTCCCCGTCGGCCCGGTAGACATAAAGTTTACACCTTTTTAAAAAGTTGTAAACTTTATGTCTTGATAAATATTTAGGTAATGACCGCCTTAATCACAAATATTAAGCAACTAAACTTTGCCGCGCCAGTATAACGGTCTGACGTTCCGTGCCGACCGTTATTTTAGATAAATATTTAAACCAATGACCACATTAATCACAAATATTAAACAACTTATCAGCACAAGAGCGCAAACCCATGTGCTTCGCGGTAAGGAATTGCTTGAAATGCCCGTTATTGAAAATGCCTTTTTATTAATAGAAGATGGGCTGATAGCGGACTATGGCCGAATGCAGGAACTGGGATCTAAATTGCCTCAAATGCCCAAAATAATAATTGATGCACCCGGTCAGTTTGTGTTGCCTTGCTGGTGCGACAGCCATTCGCACCTTGTATTTGCAGGGTCGCGGGAGCATGAATTTGTAGACAAGATCAAAGGGTTAACCTATGCAGCCATCGCCGCAAGGGGCGGAGGTATTTTGCACTCAGCAAAAAAGATAAATGAGATCAGTGAAGATGCACTCTTTGACGAAGCATGGAAAAGACTTGAAGCGGTAAGCAGGTTGGGTACCGGCGCCATTGAAATAAAAAGCGGGTACGGGTTAACAGTAGCGGGCGAACTGAAGATGCTAAGGGTGATTAAAAAATTGAAACAAAAATCCTCCTTAACTATCAGGGCAACTTTCTTAGGCGCACATACTTATCCATTGGAATTTAAGGACGACCACCAGGGTTATATTGATCTGATCATTCATGAAATGCTGCCTGTAATTGCATCCGAAAAACTGGCCGACTATATTGATGTATTTTGCGAAACCTGTTTTTTTTCATTGGAAGAAACAGATGTTATTTGCAGGGCCGGAATGGCCCATGGATTGAAACCCAGGCTGCACGTAAACCAGTTAAATAGTATTGGTGGAATAGAATTGGGACAAAACTTAAATGCTGTTTCACTGGATCACCTGGAAACGTTGACAGATAAGGAAATAAAATTATTATCCAACGATGAATGGAAGGGCCTTTGCACCCTGTTGCCAACAGCCGCTTTCTTTTTGCGTATGCCCTTTCAGCCGGCCCGCCAATTAATTGATGCGGGTGGCGCGGTGGCATTGGCAACAGATTATAATCCCGGTTCATCGCCGAGTGGCAATATGAACCTGGTAGTGGCTATGAGTTGTATACAAATGAAAATGTTGCCCGAAGAAGCGATCAATGCGGCAACTATCAATGGCGCCTATGCGATGGAATGCGGTGATCAGCTTGGAAGCATTACCATTGGTAAAAAGGCAAACCTTATTTTTACCAAACCGATTCCTTCACTCGCTTTCCTGCCCTATTCGTTTGGAACAAATTTGATTGATAAGGTGATGATCAATGGGGAATTCCTTTAAAAAATATTTTCATGAAACAACACCTGGCACATATCTCAATCCTTGTAAAGGATTATGATGAAGCTATCCGGTTCTATACCCAAAAGCTGGGTTTTATTCTTATAGAGGATACCGTATTAAGCGAAGACAAGCGATGGGTAATGGTGGCTCCACCCGGCTCGGAAGAATGTGCATTGCTACTGGCTAAAGCATCAAATAAAGAACAGGAAAAAAATATAGGAAATCAAACTGGGGGAAGGGTTTTCCTGTTTTTGCATACAGATGATTTTTGGAGAGACTATGATCAATACACAAAAAATGATATCAGTTTTGTAAGGAAACCGATGAAGGAGGAATATGGAACAGTGGCAGTATTTGAAGACTTGTATGGGAATCTTTGGGATTTAATTGAGCCGGTTAAAAAATAAATTATACTTCTTCGTCATGTTCAACAGATTATCGTCGCAGTGTGGTTTTCACAGCATGCAATTTAAATTATGAAAGGGCTTTCCTTGAAACCCCCGCGTTTAATCCAATTCGTATTTAAGGTATTCATCCTGCATCCGATAGCTATCGGATTTAAAAGCATTTGCAAATACCCGGCAGAAAAATAATAGAGAGAGCGTTCAAATATTTGAATCCATTTTGCACGTCAGGGTTTCACGGTAGTCAATTTGGAATTTGTGGAGCATGCTGTGCCCCCGGGAAGCTGGTCATTTAGCGGTGGGTGTTTCCAAATATAAGGTCGGTAAAAGATTCACAAAGATATGGAGTACAAGGGACACAACCCTGCCTGACTGCGTCAGGCATACAGGGATGATGCCATGAAAAACAAATGCCTGTCACAAAAAAAATATGAGTTGCACAGGGATGCTACGCATTGTAATACCGCAATCCGTCTCAGAACTAACACCTACGTATACCCGTTTGTAAAACTTTGCTCTATTAACAATTCTTTTGTAAACGTCCTGCACAATAATCAATCTGATAGGCATTCATAACAATTTAAAAACTACAATCATGAAAAAAACATTTACACTTTTAGCAGTGGCAGCATTATTAACATCTGCATCATTTGCCCAGGATGGCCGCCAGCGCGATAACAATTACGGAAATGACAGGGGCCGTGAAGTAGCCTCAAACAATCACGAAGGAAATGGTTATGGCAGGCCAAGGGGAACTTATTATTTCAGCTCAAGAGAAAAAGATATGCAAATATTTTCTATTAACAGGGAGTACAACCATAAGATCGAATCTGTTAAACACAAGTTTTTTATGGGAAGATCTAAAAAGGAACAACTGGTATGCTCATTGGAATTACAGCGCGATGCGGAGATACGTTCCGTAATTGAAAAATTCAATGACCGGAGAAATCTTTACGACGCCAGGGATAACAGGCACAATGATCATGATAGAAGGAATAACTGGTAATGCCTTAGAGCAGGAGGGAATGAAGTAGATAAAGTAAATAAAGTAGATAAAGTAGATAAAGTAAATAAAGTGTATGCGTGATAGAAAAGCTCCTGGTTGCGGGGGCTTTTACTATTTAATTCGGGGATGGAGAATGGTTGTTTGGGTTCAATTGAATTTGCTAAGCCAAAAGCTACTAATTAATGGCGCCGGCAATTCATAAAGAATTTTCTTAACTTCCCCATATGAAACATTTTAAATTTTATACAAGGGAAGATATCCTGTCTGTTACTAATATTCGCCGTTTTGAAACGAAACTCGGAGAACGTATATTGGATATTCGCCCCGATGGTGAGTGGGTTAAGATGTTGCAACATTCCAAAGCAAAATATGTCCTGCTTGGGATACCTGAAGATATAGGGGTAAAAGCAAATTACGGCACAGGCGGCGCGGATACTGCCTGGCTGCCCTTTCTGACCGCTTTTTTAAATATACAGAGCAATGATTTTTTTACCGGTGAAGATGTTTTACTGCTCGGGCATTTTGATTTTGGAGATATTAAATACCTCATTGAGAATAATGCATACGGTCAGGGAGAATTAATAGACGCTTACCGGCATGCAGTGAATATGATTGATGAGCAAGTGGAAAACCTGGTAAAAGTGATCGCTTCCTTCAAAAAAATACCTATCATTATCGGGGGAGGCCACAACAATGCTTACCCTATAATCAAGGGGGTAGCCAAGGGATTGCATAAAGCGGATATACTACCACTGTCCCAGATCAATGTGATCAATTTAGATGCACATGCGGATTTCAGGAATAGTGAAGGCAGACATAGCGGCAATGCTTTCCGGTATGCTTCGGAGGATGGCTACCTGGGGAAATATTCTATCATTGGCCTGCACGAAAATTATATCTCCCGGAATATATTATTGGATATTCACAATGATCCTTTTATAGATTATATCAGTTACGAAGAAATATTTTTACAGGAAAGAAAAAATTTTATCCAGGCGGTAGCCCATTCAACCGGCTTTACGGAAGATACCTATACCGGTATCGAATTGGACCTGGATTGCATCGAAAATGCTTTAAGCAGCGCCGCCACTCCTGCCGGGCTTACTCCTTTACATGCAAGGCAATTTGTAACATTTGTGGCCCAGGATTCCAAAACGGCCTACCTGCATATTTGTGAAGGTGCCAGCCAGTTATCCGATGGCAGAAAAAATGAATCTACGGGTAAGCTTATCAGTTACCTGGTAAGTGATTTCATTAAGGCATCATCTTAGGCATGGATCAATTAAATAAATTTGCAATTTCTTTTTCTTCTGCGATCCCATCTTTTCGCCAAACCTGCTCTCCATCTTTGAAAAGTATAAACACGGGCAGTTGAGTTACGTTGTATTTTTTTAAAATATTTTCATCTCTTCCACCGTCAACTTTTACGAGCGTAAATTTATTGAGGTTATTGTTTTGCAGGCTCTTTAAAACCGGCTCCATTTTTTTGCAGGGAGGGCACCATTCAGCGCCAAAATCAACCAACACCAATTTAGATGTATTGATGGCCTTATCCAATTCAGCGATACTCATTTGCTTTTCAATGGACCGGCCTTCCAGGGCTTTGTTCCCGGCCTTCCAGGCATTTATTCCGCCGGTTAATTCATATACGTTCCGATAACCCATTGCTCTCATTTTTGCTGCAGCCGCGGCGCTTCTGCCGCCTGCCAAACAATAAACATACAGAGGCTTTTCTTTATCAATAAAACCAATTCTCCTGATAAATTCATTTTCATCTTTCCAGTCGGCAAGTAATGCATTCTTTATATGACCTCCATTATATTCTGCAGGTGTTCTAACGTCCAGCAATTGAACAGAATCCTTATTGATGCCTTTTTCAAATTCAGTAACATTTAAGACGGTACCAGTCTGAGACTTGCAGTAAAATGAAATAAAAAAAAGAAAAGCAGCGCTAATAAGCTTATGAGCTATTTTCATTGAGCAAAAATTTTGCACAAAGTTCCGAAAAATAGATGGTAAAAAGATATTTTTATTCAACTGGCGTTTAAAGCTATTTTCTTATTTTGGGTGGTATGGAGGTACAATGTTCCTGTGGAACAAAAGTCATTAGGTTTATTACAGTAAAAACCTTAGCCCCCCGATATAAGCATTAACATTTAATGTCTTCTTCTTAATGTTCTTTTTTTAGATTTTGAAGAAGATACAGACCGATGACTTTTTTTTCTTAGATTTTTTACTACCGTCAATTTTTGTTCGATCTTTTTGGGTTTCAAAGAAGACAAAGCATTCATCAGTTTGGGTAACTCGGTTTTTTTGATTTCCCCGGTTAAAGTTACAATGCTGTCTTTTACTTCGGCTTTTACAGATGGGAAGTTTTTAGCGACTTTAGCTACAGAATTGATTAAAGGATCTTCCGGGATGACCATTACAGGGGAGGCAGCAACGGCAGGAGCAGTAACAGGTGGAGCATCAGTGACTGTCAAATCATTGATCACTGTTTTTACACCTTTTACAGCCTGGGCAATTTTTTCACAATTTATTTTACAGGCCTCATCCTTGCACTGACCTTCAACTGTAACAATTCCATTCTTTACGGCTACAATAACACCTGCCATATCAGGCGCTGCTTTCAACTTTGTTTCGATGTTAATTTTAATATCGATATCTGTTTCCTTTGACGAACAGCCTGCAAAACCAACTAAAGCGGTAAATGATACAGCAAATATCAGCCTGGCTATTTTCATGCTTAAATTTATTTAAATATAAACTGAATCTTTTAATAAAATAGATTTTAATTTATGAAGGATTTCGAAATTTACTGTGAAGGAAGCATTTTAAAATTAAGCGCTTCCTTTAGTTTTTCGACTACGTTAAAAATAATCGGGCACACCGCATAATATTGTAAAGTGCCAAACAGCCTGCGGGTAAAATATGGTTTATGCAGGTGCGGAAACTCCCTGCATTGCGTAAACCTGTTTTCGTATACTGAGCAGGTGGTGTTACTTAAAAAATGGCAGGGGATGCTATTGATGATCATTTGCCCCTGTTCACTTTCCTCGATGTACTTTTCCTTAAAACCGTCCAAAGTGATTTGCAGGCTTATGGCAAGCGGCGCAATTTCTTCGTTGGTAACAGCGATCAGAGATTTACAACAATTACCACATTTTGTACAATCGACCCGGGGTGCAATCTCATCATTTAATTGATGAACAATGGTATCTGTTTCTTCTTCGTCCTGTTGTTTAAGAAAAGCCCTGAATACATCATTTTCCACTTGTTTTTCAGCGGCTATTCGTTTAATTTTTTTTAGTTCCGTTAGCAAAGTCACGTCGATTTTTTATTGACTGGATCATTAAAATACAACCGGTAAGTCCTTCATATCATCTGTTGCAATTGCTTTATCCAGTTGCTTTTTAACGAGCCCCGCTTCGGTATTCTTCTTTTGTTTTTGCAAAGATTCGTACAGGCCTTTTAAAGACCAGTGGTTATTTGGATTTTCTTTTAAGTCTTCTTTAAAAATATTTTCCGCCTTTGAAAATGATCTAGCCTTTAGTAATACATCGCCAAGCCATGGCCTTGCGGGTAATATCCAATCTTTTGGCTCATTATAGATCATGGCGGCCTCATTTTTTACTGCTTCTGATAACAACATAGCGGCAGTTGCCAGGTCATTTTCCTGCTCTGCAATTATTCCTTCCAATAATTTTTCTATAACTTTTGCAGCACCGGCAGGTGCATTAAATGGTTGCATCACTACCAGCATATCGGGGTGGTTCATATTTTTTCTTAGCAAGGCTAATTCCTGCTTAGCACCGGGAACATCATTTTTTCTTGCCAGGGCCATGCCCCTGGCCCAATGGTCCAATACATTTGCATACACATAATTTTCCGGAACTGCAGGCGATGCTAAAATTGCCTCCCATTTACCAAAACGAACATTATTGATTACAGGGATCATGTAAACATATTGAATAAAACCACCCAATGGTGCGGGGATCGACATAAATGAAGTATCAAAACTTGCCCTGCATGCTTCTGCGCTTTTTGAACTATAGTTGAAGCCTGCACCCATCATTGCGCAGGCTGTTTGCATGTGCAGGTTATGGATCAGGTACAAAGGGGCATTATTGGCAACATCCGGGTAAGAAGACAGATATTCGTTATATCCTTTCAGCGACATTTCGTTTACTTTTATTCCTTCCCCATACAATCCGCTTCGTATGTAAATATGTGATGGCATATGCACCATATGTGAAACTGATGGCATTAATTTGGACAGGCGGTCTGCACTGGATAAAGCCCGTTGAGGGGTATTGGATGCTTCCACAGAATGTATGTAATAATGGTTGGCACCGGGGTGAAGCGGCGATTGCCTCAGCGTTTTTTCCAGCACTTCCAATATCCGCGGAGTCCAGGGCTGCGCATCCCCATTATGCTTCCAATATTCCCAGGGATGCTGAAGCATCATGGCATCTGCATAAAGTGCAGCCACATCTGCATCATTGGGGAGTCGGCCATAACCCTTTTCCATTTCATGGGCATACAATTGATTTAATGAAGCCCTGCTAACTGTACTATCCGGTACATAGCGTACACCCATTGCCGTTATTAATGCTTTTTCTTTGGCACTGCAATTTGCTGACAATGAAATCGCCTTTTGAGCAACAGCAAAAGCTTCCGGTGTGTAGGAATAAGCGAAGTCGTTGATATTGGGGCCATAGGCTAAGGCCTGTGCCCAAAAGATCATTGCATTGGAAGTATCAAACTGTTCCGCCTTTTTAAAAGAAGCCATCGCTTCAATGATATGAAAAGAATAGTACATGTTAATACCCTGCTGAAAATATAGCCGTGCACTATCACTTTTTGAAACTATATCCCATTGGTAGTTGCCCCAGCCTTGTAAAATGCTAATGCCATTTGCAAGACTGTCACTGTTTAAATGGTTCCAGTCGGGTGAACATTGGATAAAAAATTTATTTTTAAATACGTCCTGCCTTGAAATAGACTTTAGTTCAGGGTGAACGGGTTTTTGTGTGTAACGAAATGCATATAACAATAACAATCCAATAAAAGCCGCGGCAATAAATATTTTTTTTTGCATAACAATATTTGTTTGGAATGATAAAATTCTAAACAGTGCTTAAAATTTCAACATTTGCCTGGTATGCGGGATGCGACGAAGTCATTTTGATATCCTTATTTTTTCCTGGTGAGTTTCATTTCGATGGATTTTGTTTCTTTTCCATCTTTAGTGTCATACATCTCTATTTCCTGGGTATTATCATCAATAAATTTTATTACCTGTCTTACCCAGGTATCTTTTCCTGTCATAGGATCAATCGCTTTTCCTTTCAGGGTGATCGACTTGGTTTTGTCGTCCCAGGCCCCTTCCATCGTCATTGTGCCGGTTCCGAAATTGTCGACCCAGGTAGAAGTAAATACTTTTTTTGCATTATCGTACCCCATCAGCGACATTCCTTCAAAAGGCATTCCCATCATGGTTCCGGTAGTTTTAGATAACTGGTACCTTCCACCCATTATCATTTCATTTTTCGAGGTTGCTGTACTTTTTGTAGGGGGCATTCCTGCATCCATCCACATCGTTATTTCCTCATTCCACTCTCCATCAGATTGCGCCAGCATTTTATGAACTTCCCCTGGTGTCATGTAATTTTGCCAGGCTTTCATATCGGCATCAGTTTGTGCTGACAGCCTGCAAACGGATACTGCTGTTAAAAAACAGAGCAGTGTGATGATTTTTTTCATAGCAAATATTTTAGGTAACCAATATACAGTTTATTTGTAATAATTGAAGGGCGTTTATCATTATTTTTTCCACTTTTTTACGGAATGCTTTTCTGTATCCCCGCTCCGGTTCTTTTATACACAGATGTTAGAAACCCTTCTATATTTCTATACCCTTGTTTAAGTATATTTGCATCATTGAAAAAATACTAAAAAAATTAGTAGCTTGCGTTTTTAAGTTTTGAATGAATTACGTTTGAGTTGATAAGTTGAAATAACCTGTCAACTTATCAACCAATCCACTATTAATCGCTTTACATAAAATAAAGAAATGGCAGAAAAAGAAAGAATTGAAGTTGATTATAATGAGGAATCTATCCGGAGCCTGGATTGGAAGGAGCATATTCGTTTGCGCCCGGGTATGTACATCGGCAAACTGGGCGATGGAAGCAGCCCTGATGACGGCATTTATGTACTGATGAAGGAAGTGATCGATAACTGTATTGATGAGCATACCATGGGCTATGGCAGGCACGTAGATGTACGAATTGACGGTAAAAATATCACGGTAAGAGATTATGGCCGGGGAATACCATTAGGTAAGGTAGTAGATGTGGTGAGCAAGATCAATACAGGAGCCAAGTACGACAGCAAGGCTTTTCAGAAAAGTGTTGGCCTTAATGGCGTAGGTACAAAAGCAGTGAATGCGCTTAGTGAATTTTTTAAGGTTACGGCTTACCGTGAGGGCAAAGAAAAAACGGCTGAATTTCAAAAAGGCGTTTTAATAAAAGAACATAAAGAGGTATCCACATCCGAAGATAACGGCACTTTTGTAACCTTTATCCCGGATGAATCGATCTTTAAAAATTTTCATTTTGTACAGGAATACCTGGATAACCAGTTTTGGAATTATTGTTATCTCAATGCAGGACTGGTGATGAACCTGAACGGCAAACGTTATGTCAGCAAAAACGGGTTGCTTGATCTTATGCAGCGCAAAACCAATGAAGATGAGATCCGCTATCCCATCATTCATTTAAAAGCAGAAGATATTGAACTGGCTGTTACACATGTAAATACCTATGGAGAGGAGTATTATAGTTTTGTAAACGGCCAGTTTACAACGCAGGGCGGTACGCACCTGGCGGCTTTCAGGGAAGGATATGTAAAAACGATCAGGGAATTTTATAAAAAGGATTATGACGCTACGGATATCCGTGGAAGTATTTGTGCAGCCCTCAGTATACGGGTGCAGGAACCGGTCTTCGAAAGCCAGACCAAAACAAAACTGGGCTCGCCGACTATATTTGAAGGCGGACCCAGTATGAAGAATTTTATTGGAGATTTTTTAGGAAAGGAACTGGATAATTATTTACATAAAAATCCCGCCGCTGCAGATGCTTTAAAGAAACGTATTGAACAGAATGAAAGAGAGCGGAAAGAATTATCGGGTATCCGCAAACTGGCAAATGAAAGAGCGAAAAAGGCCAACCTGCACAATAAAAAACTGAGGGATTGTAAGTTTCATTACAATGATGAAGCAACGGGTAAAGACAAGAACAATGTGCTGGAAAAACAAAAGGAGAGTACTATTTTTATTACCGAAGGCGATAGTGCGAGCGGTAGTATTACTAAGGCAAGAAATGTAAACACACAGGCGGTATTCAGCCTGCGCGGTAAACCTTTGAATTGCTATGGACTTACCAAAAAAGTGGTATATGAAAATGAAGAGTTCAATTTATTGCAGCATGCACTGGATATTGAAGACGGCTATGAAACATTGCGCTATAATAATATTGTATTTGCTACAGACGCGGATGTGGATGGCTTGCATATCCGTTTATTATTAATGACTTTTTTTCTCCAGTTTTTTCCCGACCTGGTAAAGAATGGCCATGTGTATATTTTAGAAACGCCTTTATTCAGGGTTCGTAATAAGCAGGAAACTATTTATTGTTATGATCAAACTGAGAAGGACGCTGCGATCAGTAAATTGGGCACCAGGCCGGAGATAACAAGGTTTAAAGGATTGGGTGAGATCAGCCCGGATGAGTTTGCCCGGTTTATAGGGCCTGACATGAAACTACAACCTGTAATGATGTTGCCTGATACGCATATTCAGCAATTGCTGGAATATTATATGGGAAAGAATACTCCCAGCCGCCAGGATTTTATCATTGATAATTTAAAGGTGGAATTGGATTTGGTGGAAGAGGAAAAATAATGAAAATTGATTATTGAAATTCTTTATGGTTGAATAGAATTCTTTTGATGGCATACTCTTAAGCGCCGGTTAGAAGCGTTCTTAGAATGATTTCAGGGATTTTTTATGATAGTTAAAGATAGCTAATGGCATTGGCCGCAGATGAAGACAGGATTTTATCGGTGGTAATATAAAAGTAGCGCTCGATTTAGTAGAAGGTGAATTAAAGCAGAAAGTGTAAATTTGAGAAAAAGAATTTTTATGGAAGCAATTAAATTATTTGATAAGGCAAAAAACGGCTACTTAAAAATAGCAGTACCTAAAAATTTTGAAAATAAAGAATTGGAAATTAATGTGAAAATTATAGAAGAAGATGAGGGTATAAACAAAGAATATCTGGATGAAGTGGAACAAAGGGGCAGGGCGCTATCGGCAAGATTTGGAAAAGCAAAATTTAAAGACTATATAATAAGAGAAGATGACGTTTACTATCAATAAAGTTTTTGTAGACAGTTCCTTATTAATAGAAGCCGAGAAAGGAAATTTCACAGATTTTTTGCATGATTTATATTTCAACAGTTCAATCCTGCTATGTATCAATGATATTGTTGTAAGTGAATTTTTATTCTATTTTATCGGCTTGCAAACAGGTAAAGCGCCACTCACCATTAAGGAAAAAAATGGGATCTCAAAAATAATTGAAATTTATAATGAAGATGAGGTATTAAAAAATTTCGAATGTATACCTTCAACCAAAGAAATCATATCAGTAGTACCCGATTTTATGCGCAAATATAATTTGCTTCCCAATGATGCAATAATTTTAGCCACTTGTAAGATCAATAATATCTCCTTTTTGGCATCGCACGATTCGGATTTTATGCTGCCTTGTAAAGAGGAAGGCATAACTTTATTAAAGCCATAAACACCGGAAATATAATGAACAGACAGGTTTAAAAAAAACAGTTATTAGGCGATCAGATCCCGTTCAAAAAAGGCACTTTCGAAAAGTAAAATTGATTTTTATTTTTATTAATTTGATTGAGTAACTCACTATAAATTTATTGGAAAATAATGATTCACGTAGTTTTTAATGAAGGGGACATAAAAGTTCTAAAAGAAGCGATTACACTGGATGAAACCTTACAAGGCGATGTAATACAAATAAAAGACGACTATGCGGTAGGGCCGTTGGCGGATATCTATACAGGCGATGGCATTGAAAACCGCAGGCTATGGTGGAGCGGCGTTTTGGCAGGTGGCGATTATGAAGGCAAAGCAGGTACCGGCGAAGTGGATGATTACAAAACCGTGGCTGAATTGGTGGGTAATATGCGCACAAATGAGAATGAGATACTATGGATATGGGCCGCTCAAAACAAACACGACGTGAGTGGCTATTATTGGCTGAGTAAATATATGAAAGAATTCCAGGGAAGGATTTTTATTCTCTATTTGAATAACCTTCCCTTTTTCAACGATAAGGGAAATATATTTTATCCCAACTGGCTGAGTGAAATTCCCGCCAGGGAATTTTTGAAAGCAAAAAAGCTCGCCAGGGAAATTACACCCAGTGAGTTTGAAGTGGATCCGGATGAATGGACAAAAATCTGTGAAGAAAATAAGGGTGTGCGTTTACTGGAAGGCGGTAAAAAATTAATTCAGGAAGCATATGATTTTTACGATCAGGAATTAAAAAAGTTTATCACCCCCGACTGGCAAAAAGCGTCGAAAATTATTCACCAGTATTTAAATAAATCAAAGCACACTACCGGTGACGCCTACCTGCTGTGGCGGCTAAAGGCAATGATCGCAGAAGGTAAGTTTGATGCCCAGGGCAAGGTAGGGATTATGAAAGAATTTGAAGTGAAAACAAAAGCATAATATATTTATGAACATCAAAGCGATTCATCATGTAGCTATTCTTACGGGTGATTACGAGCGCAGTAAACATTTTTATACGTATGTATTGGGTTTTGTGCCATTAAAAGAAACCTATCGTGAAGAAAGGCAGTCATATAAACTTGACCTGTCCATCAATGGGCAATACCAGGTTGAATTGTTTTCCTTTCCTGAGTTTAAAGAAAGGGCCTCCTTTCCTGAGCAAAAAGGATTGCGGCACCTCGCTTTTGCAGTAGATAATATTGACTCTGCGGTTGCAGAATTAATAGAAAAAGGGGTAGAGGTACAGGGGATCAGAACAGATGAATTAACGAATAAAAGATTTTGTTTTTTTTATGATCCGAACGGGCAACCGTTGGAATTGTACGAGATATAATAACCGGGAAAAATGGCAACAGGTAAAAATAAAGAAGACTACATCCACACAGACAGCGGCATTGGCGGGCAATACAAAACCTGGTTTTTGGATTATGCCAGTTATGTTATTTTGGAAAGAGCGGTACCGGCATTGGAAGACGGATTAAAACCCGTACAGCGCCGCATCCTTCATGCTATGAAGGAAATGGATGATGGGCGTTTTAATAAAGTGGCCAATATCATCGGGCAAAGTATGCAGTATCATCCTCATGGCGATATGAGCATTGGTGATGCATTGGTGAATATTGGCCAAAAGGATCTGCTTGTTGATACACAGGGAAACTGGGGCGATGTTCGCACAGGTGATGATGCGGCGGCGCCAAGATATATTGAAGCCAGGCTGAGCAAGTTTGCCCTGGAAGTTGCGTTCAATGCAAAAACCACCAACTGGACGGTAAGCTATGATGGCAGAAAAAATGAGCCCGTCACATTGCCGATGAAATTTCCTTTGCTGCTCGCCCAGGGTGCAGATGGTATTGCGGTTGGCCTGGCGACAAAAATATTACCGCATAATTTCTGTGAGCTGATAGACGCATCCATTAAATATTTAAAAGGCAAAAAATTTGAGTTGGTTCCGGATTTTCTGACCAGCGGAACGATGGATGCTACCAATTATAATGATGGAAAAAGAGGAGGGAAGATAAGAGTAAGGGCCATCATTGAGGAAGAAGATAAAAGAACGGTGGTAATAAGAAGTGTGCCTTTTGGTGTAACCACTACACAGTTGATGGAGAGCATCGTGAAGGCCAATGACCAGGGGAAAATAAAAATAAAAAAAGTATTGGATCATACAGCCGCAGCAGTGGAGATCATCATTGAACTGGCGCCTGGTATTTCTCCTGATATTACTATTGATGCGCTCTATGCTTTTACCGATTGCGAAGTAAGTATCTCGCCCAATGCCTGTGTGATCGTAAATAACAAGCCACAGTTTTTGGGTGTTCCCGAACTATTAAAAACAGCTACAGATAATACCAAGGATCTGTTGCGCAGGGAACTGGAGATAAAGCTTCGTGAACTGCAGGAAAAATGGCATTATACTTCACTGGAAAAAATATTCTTTGAAGAGAAGATCTATAAGGAATTAGAGAAGAAACATGAAACCTGGGAAAAAGTGCTTGTGGCCATTGACCAGGCCTTTACTCCTTTTAAAAGGCAATTGCGCAGGGATATTAGCCGTGAGGATATTGTTAAACTAACGGAAAAGCCTGTCCGCCGTATTTACCGCCTGGATATTGATGAGCTGAACCAGCAAATAAAAGGCCTGGAAGCAGATATTAAACAGGTTGAATATGATATCGGTCATTTAACCGACTATGCAGTGACCTACTACGAAAACCTGTTGAAAAAATATGGTAAAGGCAGGGAGCGTAAAACAGAGATTAAATTATTTGATACCATACAAGCCAAATCGGTTGCCATTGCGAATATTAAATTATATGCAAATTTCGCCGATGGTTTTATTGGTACCGGTTTAAAAAAAGACGAGCTGATTGCGGAAGTTTCTGATCTCGACGATATCATTGCGTTTACAAAGGGAGGAATTATGAAAGTGGTGAGGGTATCGGAAAAAGCCTTTATCGGCAAGGACATTTTGCACGTGGCCGTTTTTCAGAAAAATGATGAGCGCACCACTTATAATATGATCTATACAGATGGGAAAAACGGGGTGAGCTATGCAAAGCGTTTCAACGCAACCAGTATCACCAGGGATAAGGAATACGATCTTA
>JBDTVX010000063.1:0-17594 GCA_040007015.1 Ferruginibacter sp.
TACAGGGCTTTAATTGAAAAATTAGGCCTTCGCAAATAAGCAAATCCCCATGTTTAAATAATTTAATTCCCAACTAACTTTTGATCGGTTGGGAATTCTTTTTTATTTAAACAAATTACACGAAGTGATCAATACCTCTCACAAATATCTAATACATAACAAATATGAGTTTTAATACTAAATCAGAAACCTTTGATATAGGCGGTGGACGCATGGTTACCATCGAAACAGGCAAGATGGCCCGCCAGGCTGACGGAGCCGTTACAGTGCGCCAGGGAAATTGTATTTTATTGGCTACCGTTGTTGCCAACAGGGAGCCTAAGGAAGGACAAAGTTTTTTCCCGCTATCAGTAGATTACCAGGAAAAGTTTTCATCTGCAGGTCGTGTTCCGGGTTCATTTTTTAAAAGGGAAGCACGCCTGAACGATTACGAAATATTAACCAGCCGTTTAATTGACCGTGCATTACGCCCGTTGTTTCCGGAAGATTATTTATGCGATGTACAGGTATTGATTACTTTATTATCCAGTGATGCAGAGGTATTACCCGATGCACTTGCCTGTTTGGCTGCCTCCGCGGCGCTTGCCGTATCGGATATTCCCATTCAGGAGATCATTTCTGAAGTACGTATCGGAAAAAAAAATGGCCAGTTCATTGTTAATCCAACCCGCCCCGAATTAGCTGAATGCGATCTTGAGTTTATAATTGCTGCTACCGAAAATAATATCATGATGGTGGAAGGTGAAGCGAAAGAGTGCCAGGAAGAAGATCTGGTAAAAGCAATAGAACTGGGCCACGAGGCCATTAAAATTCAGATCAGGGCGCAACGAAGCCTGAGAGACCAGGTAGGGAGCGCTACCAAAAGGGAATATACCAAACCTTACCGCAACGAAGAGCTGAATGAAAAAATTATCGCTTTCGCAAAAGATAAAACGTATGCGATCGCTTCGGCTGCATCCGCAAAACACCAAAGAAGCGATGCTTTTGCCGCACTTCACAAAGAAATTAAAGAATTTTTAGGTGAAGAATTACCCTTAGCCGACAAGGCTTTGATTGGCCATTATGTTGAAGAATTGCAGTACCACGTGGTAAGGGATATGATCCTGCACGACAGGAAACGTTTAGACGGAAGAGGTACGGAAGATATCCGCCAATTGTCTATGGAAACAAATATTTTACCCACACCGCACGGATCTTCTTTATTTACCAGGGGAGAAACCCAATCACTTACCACCGTTACTTTCGGTACGCCGTTAGATGAGCTATTGGTAGAAAGCGCCCATAAATCTGATTATACAAAATTCATTCTTCATTATAATTTTCCTCCTTTCTCTACCGGTGAAGTAAAAATGATGAGGGGTGTTGGCCGCAGGGAAGTAGGTCATGGTAACCTGGCAATGCGTTCATTAAAGAAAATGATGCCGGGATCTGAATATCCTTATACCGTAAGGGTGGTGAGCGATATACTGGAAAGCAATGGATCTTCTTCAATGGCTACCGTTTGTGCCGGTTCACTGGCATTGATGGATGCAGGGGTGCCTTTTAAGAAGCATGTAAGCGGCGTGGCAATGGGGCTTATAAAAAAAGATGACCAGTTTGCCGTTTTAACTGATATTTTAGGAGATGAAGATCACTTAGGGGATATGGATTTTAAAGTAACGGGCACCCGTGATGGTATTTGCGGCGTGCAGATGGATATCAAAGTGGATGGCTTAAGCATGGATATTATGCGCCAGGCATTGGAGCAGGCCCGTAAAGGCCGTTTGCATATTTTGGATGCCATGTACGCGTGTATGCCTGCACACAGGGATGATGTGAAACCGCATGCACCAAGGATGGTTAAATTATCCATCGACAAGGAATATATCGGCGCGGTGATCGGGCCGGGTGGGAAGGTAATACAGGAAATACAAAGAGAAACAGGCGCTACCGTAAATATTGAGGAAGTTAACAATGTGGGTGAGGTAAGTGTTTTCTCGGCATCCAAAGATAGTTTGGACAGGGCGGTCAACTGGATAAAGGGTTTAATAGCAGTGCCGGTTGTAGGGGATACTTATGAAGGAACAGTGAAGAGCATAAAAGAATTCGGCGCATTCGTGGAATTTTTGCCAAAGAAAGAGGGTTTATTGCATATCAGTGAAATAAGCTGGAAGCGTTTGGAAACCATGGATGGCATCTTTAAGGAAGGCGACCGGGTGAAAGTGAAATTGTTAGAGATCGATCAGCGTACCGGCAAGTTTAAATTGAGCCGCAAAGCGCTCATGCCAAAGCCTGAAACTCAGTCGAGGCCATAGTTTTACGATATTAATAGTTAACTCCGAAGATTTTATTTTCGGAGTTTTTTTATGTCTATTCCCGCCAGGTTTTGAAACCCTCTTTGTAATTGTGTGGGCTATTTATGCAATATCGCCTGCAGTTTTTTTGTTTAAATGTTAATGCTGATTATGGAAGAAAGAATATCTTTAAACCTATGTTGTTCGTCAGAATTTCTGTCAGATATTTTGAATAAATGAAAAAAGTGACTCGTCGTTGGTGATTCGGATTTTAATATTGTATAGTCAATATCTACACTTATAATAGTCATAAATTCAAAATAACCTCTTTGCCGTGCTTTTTGATGACTTTTTTCTGCTTCTCCGATTCGATTATGAACATTCGAAATATCCTTACCTCCTTTTATTTCAATCGATATTAAGCCCCTGGTCCCGCTTTGAAGTTGTTCTATAATTTCAATGTCAGGATCCGACGAAAATTTTATTGTAACAATTCTACCGGAATCATTTTTTAATTTAATTGATGTTGGAGTCGATGAAAGAATATATGGTCTAACCAAATTTTTAATTATACTAAATGTTTTTTGAGTTGCAATTTGACCATACTCATTATTTTTTGACCCTCTTAATTGTGGTCCAACAGTAAGAATTTGCAATTCGGTTATTATATGCAGATTAAATTCAATAAGTTGAGTTACAAATTCTGTAGCAGTGCAAATTAAACTTTTACAAAGCTCTTCAAGTTTATCAGAAGCGTTTTTTGATAATCTGCCTTTTTCCTCCATTAATTTGAATGCCCCAAATGGCCCCTTGGAATAAAATTCTTTTTGTGAAAAGCCTAAAAGCAATCGATAATATCCCAGGAGAAAAGGGTTTTCTCTTAGCAGCATAGGTAACGGAAACATTGCTTCACCTCTTATTGAAAATGAAGCAAGTTTTTGTAAGGCATCAGGTGGCACAAACTCGTTAAGTTCAATATCTAAATTACTAATTGGAATATTCTGTACGGCTTTACTTAAAGCCTCATGAAAATAAAGGTCTTTAATATTTTTAAGTCTATAATGAAAACCAATCTGTAGATCCGGTGATAAAACTGGAAAAGAATTATGTGACATTTTTGATTCTCTTTTCTGAAATTTGAATGTATTCTTGTTTTAATTCAATTCCATGATAGTTCCGTTTAAGTTTTTTACACACGACTCCAACAGTTCCTGCTCCAAAAAACGGATCCAGGATGAACTCATGTTCTTTTGAGGTAGCTTGTATTATCGGTCTGATTAACTCTTCCGGGAAAGTTGCAAAATGTGCTTCAGGGAATGCTTCTGTATTTACCTGCCAAACCGATCTTTTATTCCTGGTTTTTCCCTTAATAGAAGCAGGTTCCTTTATGCTTTCATTATCATAATAATAGTCCTGGTTCTTTGAAAACATGAATATGTATTCATGTGATTGGGTAGGTCGGTCCTTAACAGATTCAGGTTGACAATTTGGTTTATACCAAATAATATCTGATCGCAGATACCACCCGTCGGCTTGCAAAGCTAAAGCCAACCTCCAGGGAATACCTATTAAGTCTTTTGGTTTTAGGCCATTAGGTGTTGGTGGTCTGTAAGACATTCCCCTTGCCGGATTTTTCTTATCTTCCGCTCTCCAGGTTCTATTACCGCTGGTATATGAGTCACCTATATTAAGCCATAGAGTTCCATCTTTTTTTATTTTACCACGCAGGATTCTAAATATGGATACCAAATTTTTTACATATTCATTTAAATCGTCTTCTGCACCAATTTGCTCATTATAGCCATAGTCTCTCTTCCCCCAATAAGGCGGACTTGTTATAATACTTGAATAATAATCGTTAGGCAAAATATCAACTATTTTTCTTGTATCCCCATGTATAACTGTTGAGCCAGACCAACCATCATCGTTTAATTCCGGCTCTATTTTTTTTAACTGTTTAACCATTTTCTTTATTCTTGATCAAATATAGGAAATTGGTACAAGTATAATTGTTTTTTAGCATTGCATTCATTCATTGATATTTTCCCACGTTTTATCAAGATAAAATCCCCGACCTTTTTTTTAGACGCTTCCATTTTAGTTAAAATCATTTACACTTCTATTGAATTACCCTAAATTGTAAAAAAATCATTTCGATGAAATTCAGACTGCTTTTCTCTTTATTTTTTCTGTTGATATTTTTTATTGCCACCGGGCAAAAAGAAAAAATAAAAACAGCTACCGGAGAATTTACATTTCAGCAATATGCAGATAATATTATTAAGTTAACCTGGCAACCCAACGGGTATCTTACCAGTGAAAATAGAACGGATGCGGTAATAATAAAGCCCCTTCAGAGGAAATCGTATGAAAAAATATTTGAACCACCTTTTGAAGAATCCGTTTTCTTTAAAAATTCCAGGATAGATTTCAATAAGGGTAAAATAGATTTCAGTTCCCGTGAAAGCATTGTATTGGAAAATGGTTTTCAAAAAGATGAATTTAATGGCTTCCGTTTTAAACTTCAGCCGGGCGAAAAAGATATTGAAATAAAATAAACCAACCATTCATGAACTACCTTCAATTTGATTTTGAGATTGAAAACCCTGAGCAGATGGGTAAATTGGTGGCCCTGTTAGCGGAGCAGGGTTTCGAAGGATTTGAAGAAGGCGAGGATAGCCTGGATGCTTTTATTCCGGAACACAATTTTAATGAAGACGAGTTCTCACGGGTAATTGATCTGTTTTCAAGTGTCAGTTATACAAAAACCATTGTGGAGAATATTAACTGGAATAAGAAATGGGAACAGGATTTTACGCCGGTGCTAGTGGATGATTTTGTGGCAATAAGGGCAGGTTTTCATCAACCGGTCAAAAATGTAGCGCACGAGATTATTATTACACCAAAAATGAGTTTTGGAACCGGTCACCATGCCACTACCTGGCTGGTGATCCGTGAGATGAAAAAACTGGATTTCCGGGGAAGTTCGGTATTGGATTTTGGAACTGGTACAGGGGTGTTGGCGATTTTAGCGAGGAAATTGGGAGCTCAAAAGGTATTGGCCATTGATTATGATGAATGGAGCATCGCGAATGCAAATGAGAATATTGGGCAAAATGGTTGTACCAATATTCGTGTTGAGCAACTCGATGCGATACCCCTAAACGAGCAGTTTAATATCATCCTGGCTAATATCAACCTGAATGTTATCATATCTAATTTATCATCAATTGTAATATCCTCACTTACAGGAGCTTTCATTTTGTTAAGCGGGTTTTTGAAAGAGGATGAAAAGGTTTTGGTAATGGCCGCGGAAGAGGCGGGTTTGAAATATTTATCAACATTGCAACGTGGTGATTGGATAGTAGTTATGGCGATCAAAGCCTAGACCCCTGTCTTTTTCACATTATTTAAACGGTACCAACGGCAAATATTTGGTATATTTGTGGCCTCAACTCACTAATAGAAACTATGAACGAACTACTATTAATAGTATTAGCCTATTTTATTGGATCTATTCCCACAGCTTTAATTATAAGCAAAACTTTTTTTCATATTGACATCCGCGACTATGGAAGCGGCAATATGGGAGCCACCAATACTTTCCGTGTGCTTGGATCAAAATATGGCACGATCGTGATGATTTTCGATATTTTAAAAGGAATGGCTGCCGTGGCGTTGTTCAATTTTATGCCACAGTATCTTAACGATGAATGGGCCAGAACGAATTTAATGGTCGGTCTTGGCCTTGCAGCGGTACTGGGGCATATATTTCCCATATTCGCTCAGTTCAGGGGAGGGAAGGGAGTTGCAACATTATTTGGAATGATCCTTACTGTTCAGCCCGTAATAGCCGGCAGTTGTGTGGGTGTTTTTTTGTTGGTTTTATACCTTACCCGATATGTTTCCTTAAGTTCTATTTTAGCCGGTATTGCCTTGCCTATTTGTGTACTTTGGATTTGGAACGATGACGTAACGCTGTATAGAATTTTTGCCATAGCTGTGGCTGCCATGATAATAATTACCCATCAGAAAAACATCGTAAAAATTTTACGCGGCAATGAGAGCAGGGTGCCCATTTTTAAAGGCAGGGACAAACGTAAACTTCGCCGGAAATAACTCCCACTTTTTCAATTTTATTAAAACTAAAAACAATTGTTTTTGCAGTCGTTGCAGAAAACTTGGTACGCCAATTGTTTAACTGTGAATAAAATACAATCACATGAAAAAATCATTTTTTTTATTATTTGCGTTACCACTGGTATTTATAGCATGTACTACCAATGCAGTAACGGGTCGCAAGCAATTAAGTCTGTTACCCGAAAGTCAGCTACAGGCAACAGCAGTAGCGAATTATAAAGATTTTCTATCCCAAAGCAAAGTAGTAAGCTCATCCGTAAGTAAAGACGCCGAAATGGTTCACAGGGTGGGCAGCAGGATCGCAAATGCCATTACTCAATATTATACGCAACAGGGAAAAGGGGATATTTTGAATGGCTATAAATGGGAATTTAATTTAGTAGATAACAAAGAGGTGAACGCATGGTGTATGCCCGGTGGTAAAGTGGTAGTATATACTGGGTTGTTGCCTGTTTCTCAAAATGAAGCGGCATTATCCATCGTGCTGGGACATGAAATTACCCATGCCGTGGCCAACCATGGCAATGAACGTATGAGCAATGAATTGATTACGCAAAAATTAGGAGAACTGGGTAATGTATTAACATCCGGCAATAGCAAGGTGAACAATATTTTCAATACAGTGTATGGCCCTGGAAGCCAGCTGGGATATGCCTTACCCAATTCAAGAAGCCAGGAATACGAGGCGGATCACTTTGGGTTAATTTTTGCTGCAATGGCAGGCTATAATCCAAGGGAAGCGATCCCTTTCTGGCAAAGGATGTCTGCCGCAGGTGGAAGCTCAAAGCCTGCAGAATTTTTAGCTACCCATCCATCTGATGAAAATCGCATCGCCCGGTTGCAGGGATACATGGATGAGGCCCTGAAATATTATAAGCCCGTTACTAAGTAGATGTCTCACCGGCTTTTTAGTAAACTCCTCATAAAAGTGGAGTTTTTTTAGTTTTATGTGAATAATAAAGCCTAAATTTGCACCTCAATTTGATTCCAATCCATATTTACCAATTATTTTGACATTGATTATGAACCTGTTATGAGTCTAACGACCACGACACGGTAATTTTTTTGTTTAATTTAATAAATTCTAAATTTTATTTTATGGAAGTACTAGTACCATCGCAGTCTTTATTGGAGAAATTGCAATTAAAAGACGAAAGAAATTTATTGATCCAGGGATTACCTTCTACCGTTGAAAAACAATTTGTAAAAATCTCATTTGCAAAAAACGTTACCCCGCTTCTTAAAACAAGAAAAATTGATTTCGCCCTCGTATTTGCTATCAGCCATAAACAATTAAAAGATATTTTACGCGATGTGGTACCTGCTTTGCATGAAAATGCAAAACTTTGGGTTGCTTATCCAAAAGTATCTTCAAAGATTGTTAGTGATCTGTCGAGAGATTGTCATTGGGAATGTATATCCCATTTTGGATTTGAAGAGGTACGTTTGATCAATCTTGACAATATCTGGAGTGCTGTGCGTTTTAGAAGAGCAAACCAGGTTAGGGTACCCACTATGGGAAATGAAATTCCGGGAGTAAAAATTGAAAACAGAACGATTACCACACCGGCAGAATTAGAAATATTGTTTACCAAAAATGAGTCGGCAAAGGCCTTTTTTGAAACGCTTTCCTTTACCAATAAGAACGAATACATTACCTGGATAACAGGGGCCAAGCGGGAAGAAACAAAATTGGCTCGACTTGAAGCTACCATTGATAAGCTAACCTACCTTAAAAGAAACCCTTCAGAGAAATAAGGCCTTGAACATAATTAGCTAATGTGCTAATGTGTCAATTTCTGCCTGTCTGAATTTGCGGAAACAGCCATAAAAAATGGTGAAATAATTCAATGCTCCAGCTACATAAATTTCTTGTAAAATGTATGATGGCCGGTTTTTATTGGCCTGCGCGTTAAATTAGCACATTACGACATTAGCAAATTATTCTTCATTTTGTTAATTCGTGAAGGTTGATGAGTTTTGCCAGCCAGCTTTCTTTTATTGGTATGATCCAGTTTTGAAGCAATTCTTTTTTTGTAAGTACGGTATTATTAAAATACAGGGTATCCCCGTTTATAAAATCATTTTTCACGGCATAGCTCAATTGGGATAAAGGCAATAACTGTATCTTTTCTTTAACCACAAATGCAAGCGTTTGCCTTTCAAAAAGCTGAACATTCATTTTTTGTTCAATTTCTTTTATAACCCTTACGGAGCTATCCGTACTGCAACCACTTATGCCCGTTGCGGTTTCGTCTGCCATCAATACAATAAACTGGCCGAAAAATATATTGGCATATCCCTTTACAGTTGAGCCATGGCTCTTCCATCCATTTACGAACTGTTCCAGCATTTCTTCAATCTGCAATGCTTCGCTAATAAAGAATAAGCGGTTGCTTTGGTAGATCCATACTTTGGATGAGTCGTTAAACTCCGTAGGTATTTGTTCCCGGAATTGTAGTTTCATAATTGTTTTTTAAATAGATGCAGCTATTAATTCAGCTATATCAAGCACCCGAACTTCATCTTCCTTATTACTGTTTTTTACCCCGTCGGTCATCATCGTATTGCAAAACGGGCAGGCCGCTGCAATGATACCGGCGCCGGTTGCAAGCGCCTCATTAGCTCTTGCAAAGTTAATGCGTATATCGCCTTTTTCCTCTTCCTTAAACATTTGAGCGCCACCGGCGCCACAGCACAGGCCATTCGATTTGCAACGCTTCATCTCTACCAGTTCAATGTCCAGTGCTTCCAGTACTTTACGCGGCGCTTCATAAATATTGTTGCCCCTTCCCAAATAGCAGCTATCATGATAGGTGATTTTTTTTCCTTTAAAAATACCGCCTTCCACCATTCTTATTTTGCCTTCAGCTATTAATTGCTGCAAAAAAACAGCATGGTGTATCACTTCATAGTTCCCGCCTAATTCGGGGTATTCATTTTTTAAAGTATTAAAGCAGTGCGGGCAGGCAGTCACTATTTTTTTTATCCCATAACCATTTAGCACCTGGATATTCTGGTAGGCCATCATCTGGAACATAAATTCATTCCCGGCCCGTCTTGCAGGATCGCCTGTGCAGGACTCTTCTTTTCCCAAAATGGCATAGCGGATACCCACTTTGTTTAAAATAGTTGCAAATGCTTTTGTTATTTTTTGAGCCCGCTGATCATAACTACCTGAACAGCCTACCCAAAATAAAATATCCGGGTTTTCGCCCTTTGCAATCATTTCCGCCATTGTAGGTACATGCATATTCGTATCCGTTTCAGTAAAGCAAATGTAACTAAATGTTTGATGTTTCAGCACAGCGAAAAGACCTCAAACAAGTGATTGGTTTTTTAAATCCGCAAATACAAAAATTTATTCCCGAAAAAATCGGGCTGCTCCACAATTAATTAAGCCCTTATTGTTGACCTTAAGATGTTAATTTTGCGTTTCAATGAAAATAGCTAAGGGAATAATCCATAAAATTACAGATTGGGAGTCATGGCCCTTTGAATTGCTTTATACGCCAATGTCAGTTTTTTGGTTATGGTATACTATCAGGTCGGGATCGTTTTGGTTTTTTACTTCCAGTAATCCCAAATTAACTTTTGGCGGAATGGAGGGCGAGCCCAAAAAAGAGATGTACGATCTTTTGCCATCCACTCTTTATCCCACTACTTTTAACGTGTTACCAAATGAAGACTTTGCCGGTTTGCAACAAAAATTAATTCAACATAAAATTGATTACCCTTTTATTGTAAAGCCTGAAGTTGGCGGCCAGGGGATATTATTGAGAAAGGTAGATGATGAGGCGGCACTTAAAAATTACCATACTTTAATGCCATGGGAATATATTGTACAGGAACTGGTGCTTTATCCTATGGAAGTGAGTGTTTTTTATATCCGGCATCCCAAAGAAAGCAAGGGTACCATTACAGGGTTTTTACATAAAATTCCATTGCAGGTGATCGGGGATGGCAGGCAAACTTTAGCATCACTTATTGAACAGCATCCCAAAGGGGGTAAGCGGATTGATGAACTGTTTAATAAGCATAAGGAAAAATGGGACGAGGTATTACCTGCCGGGGAAAAATATATGTTGAGTCATGCGGCTAACCATAATCGTGGCGCAAGTTTCATTGATTTAAAAGAACAGGTTGATGAGCGGCTGCTGGCCATATTTGATCAGATCAGTTTAAAAATAAATGATTTTTTTTATGGGAGGTATGATATTATGTGTACCAACGTGGAAGACCTGAAAATGGGTAAAAATTTCACCATATTGGAATACAACGGTTGCGGAGCCGAACCCAATCATTTTTATGATACCGGTTATACATTGATAAATGCTTACAAAGAGATACTAAAACATTGGAAAGCTCTGTATGAAATATGCACATACAACCGTAAGCAGGGAGTAAAACCCTGGCCGTTTATGAAAGGAAGAAGGTTTGTAAAATTCACTCTGCAACATATCAGGGAAATGAAAAAGGCAGATGCCGCGATAAGTTAATTTGCTAATTTGCTAATGTGAAAATGTGAAAATGTGAAAATGTGAAAATGTGAAAAATACCGCAATGATAATGCAGCCGGCATCGAAAGACCCCTAAACCCTAAACCTTCTTAAAACGGATCTCCATGCGTTTGTTTAATAAGCGCCTTGGTTAGTGATGGGAAATGCTTCATAAGTCCTATAAACCTGTTGGTGACCCATTCTTTACCGAACATCCTTTGTATCAGTCTTCCTGTACCAAGGCGCATTGCAAATGTTTGTCGCCATTTTTTTGCATAGCCGTCTTCCATCTCTTCCCGGCTTATTTTCTTTTCAATGAACAGGCTGATAAATAGGGTGGCCATTTTGCTGCTGTGCAGAGCCATACTCATTCCATTGCCACATAGCGGTGTGATCATCCCGGCGGCATCGCCCAGTAATAAGATATGATTTTCAACCTGTGTTTTTTTTGAGAATGATACCTGTGAAATGGTAACCGGGGATCGATAAAGCATTTCACTTTTTTCAAAAATATCCTGCAGGTATTTGTTTTTGTAAAGCACATTTTTTTCCATCTCGGATATTGAATTATTATTTAATTTCAGATTGGCAGCGTTGGTAAGATAACAGAGGCAGAATTTATCATCTTCTATTTTTGATATGCCGCAATACCCGTTTTTAAAATTATGAAGTGCAATGCTATCGGCCGGAAAATTTGTTTTGATATGATATTTTACACCTATGTAATTATTCAGCTTATTATTTTTTTGGGTAATAAAATCTCTCTTTAGCCGGATATCGATATTGCTTCTTTTTCCAAAACTGCCACAACATATTTTGCTGGTAAATTTTCCGCGGGCGGTTTCCAATACAAACGCCTCCCCGTTAAACAATACATCTTCTACCTTACAATGATCATGCAATACTACACCTTTTGCAATAGCGATCTTTTTCAGTTCGTTGTCCAGTGTATACCGGCTGATACCAAATCCTCCGAGTGGTAAATCCTGCTGCAGGCAATTGCCATCTGGTGAGCTTACGGTGAGTTTTTTTATGATGGGTAGATTCATACCGGGTAATGGTAAGCCAAGACTTTCCAAAAAATCCCAGCTTTCCAAACTTATATACTCCCCGCAAACCTTGTGAAAAGGGTATTGCTCTTTTTCAAACAGGGCAACCGTGTAGCCGTTATTTTTCAACTGTATGGACAATGAGAGGCCCGCAAGGCCGCCACCAATAATGCATACATCATATTTTCGGGCATCATTCATTTGGGTAAATATAAGTGATCTATTGTTCCCGGTGAGTCACCTCCAAAGGGTGGCCCGCCGGGAACAATAGATCAGGTGATGCAAATAATTAAATGCCTGAATGCCCATTTCCACTGAATTGAACAATTTGATATGCCCGCGACTGTAATCATTTTTTGCCATTCTTTCTTTTTAAATCCCCTGGCAACAGAAAGCGGGGCGTCATTTTTAACAAGGTAAGAGCCGGAGAAAACCCTTGTGATTATTTTAATGGAATAGTAAGCCAGGTAATGCCTGTGCAGGTCATTTATAAAAAATCCCCGGGTTGCATTTTCCCTCATCCATTGCAACATATTTACGATCTCCCCATTTACAAAATGATGGCAGAATAGGGAAGAAAAAATAATATCCGGCTTGCCATGCGTAAAATGAACTTCTTTATAATCTGAAGCGATCCAGGTTGCATTTAATGCAGGATATTGCTGTTGGGCAAATGCAATACATTCCGCTTTTATATCGATACCAATAAAATGTACTTCAATTGAATGGTGCGAGCACCATTTTTCAATTGCCTTTAAATTATCGCCCCCGCCACAGCCAATTTCGCAAACGGTAATTGGCTGATCCGTTCGAAAGGCCTGCAATAGATTTTTTATACCATCGATGGTTATCCTGTGCCCGCCAAGATAAGTATTAATGGTATTGAGCTCTTGCATGTTTTGCCGGATATCTGTAAAAGGGATATTGTCATTATCCAATAGTTCTTTCCGGTACGATCTTTCTCTCAGATTAATCATAACTGGCAATAAAAGTTTCCATAGTTAGCCCCGGTCCGAATGCAGCGCCAAAAATCACCGCTTCTTTTTGGAGTGGATCATTTTGTAATTCCTGCATTATTTTTTCCAACACAAATAATACGGTTGGAGAACTCATATTGCCATAATCATTTAAGATATCATAAGAATATTGCAGGTGAGCCTTCGTTAGCGCGGCACTTTTTTGAATCGCTTCCAGTATCTTTTTGCCCCCGGGATGAATGCACCAGTGGCTTATATTTGTTTTACCGAGTGA
This sequence comes from Ferruginibacter sp., assembly GCA_040007015.1. GTDB lineage: Bacteria > Bacteroidota > Bacteroidia > Chitinophagales > Chitinophagaceae > Ferruginibacter. The sequence goes on from JBDTVX010000063.1 coordinate 13,213, forward strand.
TGCATTTTCCAATGCATTTTCCACCAAAGCATTAAAATCCTTTTTTACCAGGTCGGGTACATAACCTGAAAGTGTCATCAAAAACCCTTTTGAAGAAAGCTTCCAGCTCATGTCTTTTTTCCCTTTAAACTCAACAGCTGAATAAAAGTTTTTTATAATTAATCCTTTGTGTGCACTTTCATTATGCTGTACCAGTGCAGCTGCGCATCCATCGGCAAATAGCAGGGTGGAAGTTATATTGTCGATGGAATTTTCTTTTTGAAAATGAAGGGTGCATAGCTCTGTACAAACAATCATTACATTTGAGGCTTTACTATTATTACAAATAGCATCTGCAATTTTTAAGGCATGAATGGCTGCGTAACATCCCATAAAATTGATAGAGGTCCTGGAAATATTACTTTGCAGATCCATTGCTTCCATGATCTCCAGGTCCAGGCCCGGGGCGCTCATACCGGTGCAGCTTACCGTTATTAGATGCGTAATATCACTTTTTTTTATTTTTCCATCGATACACCTGTTGATCGTTTCTACCGAAAGCATTGCTGCATTATCCGCATAACATTTCATTCGCTGTTCCAGATTGGGAAAGGGTTCCAGGTCGCTCGTTCTTTCATAAAACTGCCGGTCGCATTCCTTTACGCTATAATCCGGTATTACAGAATACCGGGTTGTAATCCCACTGTGCCGGTAAAGAAATTTCATTTTACGTGACTCCACACTGTTTGCGCAATAGATGGTATCAGCAAAAGAACATATATTATCCTGTTGATGCTTATAAGACGGAACCCCTGTGGCTATCGAAACTATTTTACTCAAGTTTTTTCAATTAAAAATAAAACAATAAATGCTGTATTGGTACAGATGGATGCCAATACATTCATTCGCATAGTATAGACAAAATTTGCGCCACTAATGTTTGCAGCTACTTTTTTAAACCACCATACAAAATATACGATCACGGGCAGGAAAAAGATCTGGATGATAAGAAAACTATTTTGTTGAAGGTTTGATATCAGCAGGAAGGCCAATACGGATACCGCGAAAAAATACACGATCGCGGTAAAAATAAATGTGCCTTTATAACCTAACAGCATACTGAGCGTAGTAACCCCATCCTCTTTATCCTGCCGGTGCTGGTAAATTTGTGTAAGGGGATAAAATCCGCCGATCAATAAAGAAGCCGCAATCATACCCGCCGGGGGTACGATCAACGTTTTGCCGGTACTGGAACCATGGTACACCAAAAAAAAGGTAACCGCACCCTGGAAAAATATTACTGTGAGATAACCGATAATGGGATATTTTTTTAAACGGATACCCCGGAAGCTATACGCCCTTGATGCCAAAATATAAAGAATAATACCCATTACAAACCACTTACTAATAAAACAACTCAAAAGAATGCCCGTGGCATCCAGCAAAATACTGGTATAAAATAATTGCCTGGTTGGCTGCATCGGCTTTTTTATACCACCGATACTTTCCGTATCTCTGTCCATATAACTGTTATACCCATTGCTCGCGGGGTACACCAATAAATGAAGTATTATAAAAATAAGGATTGCATGTATTGTATTAATAGTAGCCGTTTGGCTCAATGCAAACCAATAAACCGGCATCAGGAAAAATGAAAAATGAAACCGCAATAATTGTATGGTTGATCGAAACAGCATGAATGTCAAATTTATACGAAATATACATCACTTATACCAGCATGTAAACAGCTTCTGATTTTAGTTAACCTTATATCGGCTGATTTTAATAAAGGGTTGCCGGAACAGGCATATTAGGGTATTGAGATATCCGGATATGTGCCGGGTGCAAAATTGCCTGGGAACACCTTTTTTTTTTAGGCTGGAAAAACAAAACAATTATTCCGGAAATAATCGGGAAGTCCACAACTAATCAATTATCAATTATCAATTTAGTAAAGCATATATCTTTGCCCGGTGAAAAAAATCATTCAAATCTTTTTTTGGGGACTGATCATCAGTTTTCTTGGCTCTTTGCCTTTGGGAACATTGAATGTAGCTGCTATGCAGATAGGCATCCAGGAAAGTATTAAGGATGCCATTTGGTTTTCATCAGGGTCTTTATTGGTAGAAATGATATATGTACGCATTTCATTGGTAGGGATCGACTGGGTGCGTAAACAACAGAAACTGATGAAGGCGATGGAATGGATCACTTTAGCCATTATTGCCGCACTTGCAGTAGGTAGTTTTATAGCGGCCGCAAAAGGTAATGGAAGCGCAAAAAATGTGTTGCTGAACAACAATATGCACCGTTTTTTATTAGGTATGTTCATGTGTGCCATCAACCCGGTACAAATTCCATTTTGGTTTGGCTGGAGTACGGTATTATTCACAAAAAAAATACTGGAACCTAAACCATCTTATTACAACACCTATATAGTTGGTATCGGTCTCGGCACGTTAATGGGTAACTGCGTTTTTATTTTTGGGGGAAAATGGATGGTTCAGCGCATTGCTAACAGTCAGCAGTACCTGAACTGGATAATCGGGGGAATATTTACAGTAACCGCATTGATACAATTTATAAGGATCATGAGGAAAAAGGATGCTATTTCAAAATTCGTGGAAGAAAAACATAATTAGCCAATATGCCAATGTGCTGGTGTGCTAATTTTTTTGATGTTAAAAGTTCTTCCATTCGTATGCTCTTCATGAGCAAATTAGCACATTTGCAAATCAGCTAATTGGGCAGCTCCTCTGTCCATTTATCCCTGTCATCCGGGCTGAATTTCCAGGGAGCAAAATTATTTTCGATATTGCCGAACATGGCGTTCCATTCCTGCGGGGCGCTGCTGTCTTCCATAATTAAAGATCTGCGCAATTCCAGAATGATCTCCAAAGGATTAATGCTAACGGGACATTCCTCCACGCAGGCATTGCAGGTGGTGCATGCCCTTAGTTCTTCCACCGTGATGTAATTGTATAGTAAGGTTTTTCCATCCTCCTTAAATTCGCCGTTTACATTAATATTCTTACCTGCTTCCTGTAAACGATCCCTTGTATCCATCATTATTTTTCGCGGGCTTAGCAACTTGCCGGTTTGGTTGGCCGGACACGCGGCACTGCATCTGCCACATTCTGTGCAACTATAAGCATCCAGTAAATTTTTCCAGCTAAGATCAAAAACATCCTTTGCACCAAATTTCATTGGTGAAGATTCATTGTTTGCCGGTGCCGCCAGCTCGGGTTGCATCATATATTTTACCTCATCCTGTATGCTTTGCATATTGTCCATTTTGCCTGGCGGTTCAAGCCTTGCATAATATGCATTGGGGAAAGCCAGCACAATGTGAAGATGTTTACTATAAGGCAAATAATTCAGGAAGGTGAAAATGCCGAGGATATGCATCCACCAGCTACTCCTTTCAACCGCGATTAATGTTGATTGATGTACTCCGTTAAACAGGGGTGCCAGTAGCCCCGAAAAAATAAAGCCTCCTGTATCTTTATAATGTTCACTGCCCTGCATCTGCAGGGCACGGTCGGTGGTATTCATGGTGAGGAATAAACACATCAGGATTATTTCCGCAATTAAAATATAATTGGCATCACTGTGTGGCCATCCATTCAGGTCCCTGCTCATAAAACGCTTTAGCTGAATGATATTTCTCCTGCATAAAAAGACGATACATACAATGATCACTCCCACGGCCAATAATTCAAAAAAATTAATCATGAATGTGTAAGCCACGCCCAGCAAAGGAAGAAAGAGCCGGTGTGTGCCCAGTATCCCGTCCAGCACGATTTCCATTACTTCCAGGTTGATAATTATAAAGCCGGCATAAATAACAAAGTGCATTACCGCCACCAGTTTATTCCTGAACATTTTCTTTTGACCCAATGCAAGCAGGAAAAGATTTCGCCAGCGTTGTGATGCGTTGCCGGACAGGTCTTCCGCTTTACCTAAAAAAATATTACGCCGGATCTGCAGGATGTTTTTTGAAAAAAACCAGGCGGCAAATCCTGCAAGGGCAATAAAAATAATTTGAGGTAGGAAATGCATCATAATGAATAATGAATAATGATTAATGAGTAATGAACAGTGAGTAATGAGTAATGAATAATTAATATTTCATTTACATCGGTTCCACTTTTAAATATCGCATATTAAATACTTTAACGTGCAAAACATTATTAATTATTCATTATGCATTCAATACCCCTGCTAAGGTAATTATCAAACGGCAATTTCACTAATTATGCAGAATTATTGATTATTGGTATAAATTCGTGCAAATACTTTTAACCAGGATAGCATGGCAGAGAAAAAATATATTTTATCGAAGGAAGTAGCGGATAAAAAACTACGCAGGATGGCGCTGCAGGTGGCTGAACAAAATTATG
>JBDTVX010000064.1:0-17561 GCA_040007015.1 Ferruginibacter sp.
TCGGCTAACTTCCCGTCCAATGGGCGTTCTATAGTTTTCTTGCAGACACTACATATTAGTTCCGCTAAACATGAGTCTTTTTATATAGACACCGAGGCAAAAAAAACTACAGGTAGTTGTTATTTTTAAATTCTGTAAAACAGAAAAATTACCAATTATCAAATATTTTTTAAGTCTATTTCAAATAAACTTAACCTGATACCCTGGTAATGCCTGGGCAAGTTTTCACCCGACAAAATGCCGGATAGCCCGACAAATTTGAAACCGCAATTTTCATAGTACCCAATTAATTTTTGATTATCCCCCCAGGTGTCCATTCGTACAAATTTTTTCCCGTTTTTGTTAGCATACCGGATCGCCCATGCCGTAATATTTTTTACATAATTATTCCCGTGAAATCCCGGATCGGTAACGATACGATGAATATAAACTGATGGGGCCTTATCCCGTTCGCCCCAAATCAATGCATCATTAAAAGTTATGGCAAATATGCAAACGATTGTATCATCCACCAATATTTTAAATTGCCTGTTCTCATTTACTTCCTGTTCAATAAGCTGCGCGTCAAAGCCCTGCCAGTGCTTATCGAATTTTGTTTTTTGATAAGCAACCGCAGCATCGTATAAAATAAATATTTTCCCGATGTCGTCTTTCGTGCTGTTAATTATTTGCATAGCCATTATCCGTATTCAAAAATACAATTAAAATAAAAGGCCTGAACGCTTTGCAAAAAATATACTATTTCAATTATTTGATGAGCATTTCTTACGATTTGCGAGAATAGAATTATTTTCGGTTTATTGAAATTTAAATAATAATAATTCATACATGAAAAAAAACATCTTTGGTATTGTGGCAATTTGCCTGTTTACAAATTTTAGTTTTAGCCAGGCCACGCTTGTTGAAAAAATCGAAAAAAAGGGGGATGAGCTGGTGATCCCTTATGAAAAATATGTTTTCCCGAATGGCCTCACACTGATAGTGCATGAAGATAACAGCGATCCGATCGTACATGTAGACGTAACTTACCATGTGGGTAGTGCGCGTGAAGAGATCAAAAAAAGCGGCTTCGCACATTTTTTTGAACACATGATGTTCCAGGGAAGCGATCATGTAGCCGATGAACAACATTTTAAATTAGTTACGGCGGCAGGAGGTACCTTAAACGGGAGTACCAATGTTGACCGTACCAATTATTATGAAACGGTTCCAAATAATCAACTGGAGAAAATGCTTTGGCTGGAAGCCGACCGAATGGGCTTTCTGCTGGATGCCGTTACCCAAAAAAAATTTGAAGTGCAGCGCAGTACTGTAAAAAACGAAAGAGGGCAAAACTACGACAACCGCCCCTATGGTTTGATTGGAGAATTTACGAGTAAGAATTTGTATCCTTACGGCCATCCTTATAGCTGGCTCACCATTGGGTACCTGCAGGATCTTGACAGGGTGGATGTCAATGACCTGAAAAAATTCTTCCTGCGCTGGTATGGCCCCAATAATGCAACGCTTACTATCGGCGGCGACGTAAAAACCGCGGATGTGGTAAAGTTAGTTGATAAATATTTCGGGAGCATCCCTTCAGGACCGGCAGTAGAAAAAACGGTATTGCCAATGGTAAAAATTGAATCGGACCGGTATGTGTCCTATACTGATAATTTTGCCCGCTTACCTGTTTTGTCCAAAACTTTTCCGACAGTGCCCAATTATGATAAAGATATGGGGGCCCTCTCCTGCCTTGCCCAAATTTTAGGCCAGGGCAAAAATTCCATACTCTACCAGCAAATGGTAAAGCCACAAAAGGCTTTATCAGCAAGCGCGTTTAGCCGTTTCACCGAATTGTCGGGCGAATTTACATTTCAGCTTACACCCTACCCCGGAAATTCACTGGCAACAATGGATAGCCTGTTCATGGAATCTTTACTGGTGTTTGAAATACGGGGGGTAACGGATGAAGATATTGAAAAATTCAAAGGAGGAATTGAGGCCCAATATATCAATGGACTGCAAAGTGTGGCTGGTAAAGTTAGCCAGCTGGCGGCTTTTAATACTTTCACGGGCAATCCCAACATGATTGGCAAAATGCTGAACATGTACCGGTCTGTAACAAAAGAAGATGTATGGCGCGTTTACAACCAGTACATAAAAAATAAGGCAGGTGTAACGATCAGCGTTTTAACGAAAGGACAGCAAACAAAACCTGCCGCTCCTGATAATTATATGATCGATTCTGCAAACTATACCCCGCCAAATTATGGATACAGCGATCTGCAATATACCAGGGCCAAAGATGTTTTTGACAGACAAAAAATGCCGGGAAATGGGCTAAACCCCAGCGTAAAGGTTCCGCCATTTTGGAAAAAGGACTTGCCTGGCGGGATAAAAATGATTGGTGCGGCAACCAGCGAGCTGCCCATTGTTACCATTTCAATAACCATCCCCGGCGGTCATCTTGCCCAGGCTGCAGACACCGCTAAAATCGGGCTGGCGGGTATCACTGCAGATATGCTTGGTGAGGATACAAAAAAATATACAGCGGAACAAATGGCGGTTGAACTTCAAAAACTCGGCAGCAGTATCAATGTTTCCCAGCAATTTGATGGAATCAGCTTTAACGTGCAGAGCCTGAAAAAGAATATCAATAAAACACTTGAACTGCTGGAAGAAAGAATGTTTAACCCCAAATTTACAGCGGATGCGTTTACGCGTTTACAAAAACAGGCAATGGAAAGCTTTAAGCAACGAAAGGCCCAGCCGGCAGCAATTGCCAATGCTGTCATTGAACGAATTAATTATGGAAGTGATAATATTATCGGCCTTAGTGATAACGGTACCGAATACACGATAAAAAACCTTGGCCTGAAAGATGTCCAAAATTATTACGACAACTACATTTCATCACAGGGAACCAAAGTGGTGGTGGTAGGCGATATCAGCGAGGAGGAAGTGGTGCCCAAATTATCTTTTTTACAAAAATTGCCCAATAAAAAGATCAATTTACCCAAACCGGGAACTGTGCCCGTAATCACAAAAACAAGGATATACCTGGTGGATGTTCCCAAAGCTGCACAAACCGAATTCAGGGTAGGAAATGTAACTGGCTTAAAGTACGACGCCACCGGCGAATATTATAGAGCCGGGCTGATGAACTATGTATTTGGCGGGGCTTTTAACAGCCGTGTAAATTTAAACCTGCGTGAAGACAAGGGCTGGACCTACGGCGCACGCGCTTCTTTTTCCGGCGATAAATTTACCGGCGACTACCAGTTTAGTTCGGGGATACGGGCAGATGCTACCGATAGTGCGCTCATTGAAGTAATGAAGGAATTAAAAACGTACGCAGCCACGGGCATTACGGCTGAAGAACTGGCATTTACCAAAAGCGCTGTTGGCCAACAGGATGCATTGCGGTATGAAACAGGTAATCAGAAAGCATTGTTTATCGGGCGAATACTAACCTATGATCTGCCAGCCAATTTTGTTGAAACACAAAATAAAATATTAGCGGCTATTGCCAAAAAAGACATTGACGCAATGGCAAAAAAATGGCTCACTACGGATAAGATGAATATTTTACTGGTAGGTGATAAGGCAAGGATCTTACCCGGATTGCAAAAACTAGGGTATGAAATTATAGAACTGGATACTGATGGATACAGGAAGTAATTCTAAAATGAACTCACTGTTGCTCCATAAAAAAAATACCGGCTGCAGGTGCAAACGGTATTTTTTTGCCTGGAAACTCCTATATTTTCTATCGTAAAATAATTGTCAATCTGAAACATGTAAATTATGTAACAAATTTCCGGAATTGTGTAAAAATTTAAAAAATACAATTCATTACTTTGTATGGGTTTTTCATAGGATATTGGATAAAAAAAACGGAGCTGGATTTCTATCCGGCTTCTCTTTTAAAAAACGTTCCTGTGAAGTTGAAAAAGACGTTTTCAAACTGCATACCTGTTGCAAACATTGACTTCGCATCTATTTTGAAAGTAGCGTGTAAAATACTTTGCTATTATAAATTAACAATAAAGAGTCATACCTGCATGAACCAGTTTTCAAATTGTCACGAAATTTTAATTAAATTAAAAATAGGTGGATATTCCAAAACTAAAACCACCTGTTTTTGCGGGGGAATTGCCAAGGATATCCCGTTGTTGCTGGTAACGGTAATTTAAACGAAGCACCGTTTGAGCACCTGGCCGGAAACTAATGGCCGGCATGATACTCCATAAATCTTCGGCAATATTTCCTCCCGTAGCAGTAAACTTACCCACATTCCAATCTACATATTCCAACCGGCACGCCAGGTTGATCGTTGCCCTTTCCCAACCCAGCATTTTTTTTTGTACGATTGGTTGAACAATATCTATAAACCCACCTTGTTGCCTGTTGCCAAATTGCTGCGTAAATGTTAAGGGAACGTTTACTTTGATCCATGCCCATTCGCCTGTGATAGATGTTTTTAGTTTTGGTAATGTGCTGTTGAAATCAATTGCAAATACATCTACCCGTCTCTTATCGTCTATCCGTATCCCATCGTCCTGGAACTTATTGTATACTCCGCCCATATAAGAGAAACCCAGTTCGGCGGCCTTGTTATTTTTCACCGCCAGTTTTCCCGTAAAAAGCGGTAAGCCACTGTTTATTTCTTCAAATCTTTCTGCGTTTTTTTTTGCAGCCGGCAAAAAGGTTTTGTTTTCCCTGTTGTCAATAATCGAATTATCAAAATTCCCGGATAAGTAAGCTTCATAGCCAAACATCCAGTCTTTGCTAAAGTGTTTTCCGTATACACCAAAACCTGCATTGCTCCATGTTGCGGGCAGTAATTGTGTAGCAGAAACAGGCCGGTCAATAAATTCCCACTTAGGCCCGTCATGATTTTGATTGAAGGCACCGATCGGGTTTAATATCATACCACCACGCAAATTGAATAAAGGATGCAATTCTATATCCAGTGCAGCGAATTCAACAGATATTTCTTTTGCCCCATCTTCAAATTCAATTTCACTCAAAAACTTTAGTCTTTTACCAATGGTGGATGAAACAAATAATGTCATTCGCCTGAACTGGAACTGGTGACCTTCCGAAATACCATCTGTACTCAGGTGTTGCCAGTTAGCTTCCATGTATCCTCCCAAAGAAACCGGTAATTTCGCTAAAGTAATAAACGGGCGGTTATATACCGCATCCATATTCATTGCTTGTTTTACTGTGTCTTTGGGAATCTTTTTTAATAATGTGGGATCTATCTGCGCCCGTGTATTCCCACAAATCAATAGTACACCTGTCAATATTGCAAATATTTTAATCATACTGCTTTTAATGAAATTTTTAGTTGTTTGTTTTCAACAGTTACGGGAAATGTTCTCAGTTTAATATCTGCGGGGCCATTTTGAATACCACCCCCGCTATCAAACTCGCTGCCGTGCGCAGGGCATTGAAGCCTGTCCCCAAATACCTGCAGTTCCGTACCCTGGTGCGTGCACCGCATCCATAAGGCAGTATATTCATGTTCATTAAAGCGATATACACAAATGGGGTATTGCAAAATGTCGTTTTGAACGACTATAAATTTTTTGAAATAAATATCCTTTCCATTTATAGTTTCAAAATCACTAATGGGTATTACCAGGTTGTCGCCGGCAATACTGCCACTCAACAATTTGGTGGCGCCGCAGCTTTGCAGCAGGCCGGCTAAACCCACGCCGCCAATGCATGCAAAGCCACAGTTTTTTATAAAGTCCTTCCTGTCCATTTCTTACAATGATTTTAAAAATTGGATGATGGCGTTTCTACCTGGCGCGTCCATTTGATTCAATTTATTTTTACTCGCTTCTCCTTCACCGCCATGTAGTTGAATGGCTTCCTCAATGCTTTTCGCCCTGCCATCGTGCATTAAAAAATATTGACCGCCTTGTGAGCCGGGAGAAAGTCCCAGGCCCCATAATGGCGGGGTTCTCCATTCATAAGTTTTTGCATTTCCTTCTGTATACCCGTCATCCAGCGCGCTGCCCATATCATGCAAAAGCAGATCAGTATAAGGATGAAATGTTTTGTTGGAAAGCGGGGCTGTAGGAGAAAACCCGGTTTTCAGCGCTTGCTTATGGCAGCTTTCACAACCGGCTTGTACAAAAAGATTTTTACCCTCAATCACTGTTGCATTGTTTTGATCGCGTTGAATGGGAGCTTTTAATGTTTGCAGATAAAATACCACATTGTTTACCGTTGAGGTGGAAATTTCGGGATCAATATCCACCCCGGAATACACATCCTTTGGTTCGAAATAAGAAGTAATGCCAATATCCTGGTTATAGGCATTTACGGTTTGATGTAATAAATTATAGGCTGCCGCCTTTTTTCCAAAGCGGTGGATGTATTTTCCATTTTGTGAAAGGGCACCGGTATTGGGCGAAATAAATGGCGGCAGTGCGACCCAATCAGGCACGCCCGAAATGCCATCCCCGTTTGCATCCAACGGGTCGGCCATTGCCAAAATATCTGCATCGGAAACAAGTTCTAAAAAACCCAGGCCTGTATTGGCCGGTGGCGTAAACTTTGAAAAGGTAGCGCCTGCCGGAATTTGTTCGGGCATATAGCCAGGTAAAGCCCTGTTTTGCAGTTGCGGCCCTCCCTGTTGCAGGAACTTGTTCCCGGTGCTGTCTGTTTGTCCAAACCGGGTAAGCGTTGTAAAAGGATGCCCTTTGCCATCGCCCGCATGGCAACTGCCACAACTTGTGGCAACAAATATGGAACCCAGGCCTGTTTGGGAAGTGAATATTTCCTTGTTAAAGGCCAGGTCGCCGGCAGTGAACCGCCTGTTTTGTTCATAGCTAAGACCTTCTACCGGCCCATCCAGCAGCTGATCACCAGGCAATGCCGCAGGCGCCAGTTTTGAGCAGGCCTGTGCCAGGGCTATGATCGTTGCCAAACCAGTAATGACGAACCAATGTTTTTTCATCCTCCTATGTTTTATATTTTGTCTACGAAAGTAATAACTTAGATTGATCTAACAAATTATTTTTTTAATATTTTTACAAGTTTACATGCGTCGAACTTTATTTATTACATTTGCCGTATGCATTCTTATACTGAAGAAAATTATTTGAAAGCGCTTTTTAACCTGGCCAATGACAAAGGTGAAGTGAGTCCCAATGAACTGAGTAAGCGGCTGGCTATAAAAATGCCAACCGTAAACAGCATGATGAAAAAGCTGGCTGAAAAAAAGTTAGTCCACTACGAGAGTTATAAACCGCTGCGGCTAACGGAGAAAGGCAAAAAAGAAGCCGGGCTGATTATCCGGAAGCACAGGCTTACTGAAATGTTCCTGGTGCAAAAAATGGACTTTGGCTGGGAACAGGTGCATGAAATTGCAGAGCAAATGGAACATCTTCATTCGCCCCATTTTTTTGAAAAGATGGATGAGATGCTTGGTTATCCGACTATAGACCCGCACGGCTCGCCCATACCTGATAAAACCGGTAAAATTGATTGGGTACATTTTGAAAAATTGAGCGATTGCAAGGCTGGTGAAACCGTGAAACTGGCAGCGGTTATTCATACCACGGATGAATTCTTAAAATTCCTCAACAGCCGTCAATTACACCTGGGATTAAAAATCAAAATAAAGATGGTAGAAAAATTTGATGGCAGTATGGTAGTTTCCTACAATAAAAAAAATGCGGAATCGCTGAGCCACACGGTAAGTGAAAGGTTGTTAGTGGAAAAGATATAGGGAATGATGAGTGATGAGTGGACCGGTATTGAGTGATGAATGAGTATTGATCTCTTCGAAATTCCTACACCGGATACATTTTTTTTAATATCAAACCCGAATTGCAGGTTTCACTTTATGATGTATTACTTTATAAAAGCTACCGCAACCCCCGTTACTTCTCTTGTATGCTGCTGCAAATAAACAATCACTTTACATTCTTTTGCCGTTATATCATTTGGCAGGGCGATGGTTGCAGTACCGGTTTTGCCTGGTGAGTTAATTGTTTTGAAATCTCTTACAATATTGATATGGCGTAAAGTTCGTCCTTCATTCTCACCTCCTTTTACACGGGTTTGCGCGGCTATTTGTATTAAAGCAATATTAATCGCCGAATTGGCAGGGGGCGTTATTTTATAAGTTACCTGCACGGTTTTGCCACCTGATCCAATTGCGGATAATTCAATAGCCTGGTTAGTCGTATGGCTAATTTCAGTAACCACCGATTTATTTAGTCCTGTTGCGTTGGACCCCACCAATTGCTTTTTCCCATTTACTACTACCTGCGGCGTATAAACGCTGCTTAAATTAAAATGTTCCGCATACCGTCTTTGCCTTTCTGAATAAGCCGCGTCACTGTATTCGTCTTTCCATCCAAGTCTGTCCCAGTAATCAACATGAAAGCCTAAAACATATACGTCTTCCGGATGCAAAACGGAAATTTTTTCTACCTCAACGTCTGCCTGCGGGCAACTGGAACAGCCTTCAGAAGTAAATAATTCAATTACAACAAATCCTTTCCCTGCAGGCTTCACGGGTTCCTTTGCCGGTTTCTTTAAAAACCCCGCGGTTAATAATACAACAACTGCTATTACAATCGCCAGGCCGAAACCAATACGTAAAAAATTATTCTTCAAAGTAAACGCTTTAAAATATTTTCAGACAGAGCTACGCAGATCCGCAGATCCCCGGATCCTTTTAACTTAGCTACTTATTTAGCCGGACTTTCCAGCAAAAACTGATAATGACACTGTAAGGTTATCAGACATTACCATGCTGCTACCACCAACACCAAAATCACGGCGGTTCAATTTAAATTCGCCTTCAAATAAATAACCATCACCTTTAGGAGTAGCTGTAAATGGAAATGACACCACTTTGGTAACACCTTTTATAGTGATCTTTCCCTCCATAAATAAAGTGCCCGCTTTTGTGGAGGTGGTTATTTTGGTGGAAACAAAACTGATCCGGGGATACTTTTCCGCATCAAAATATTCTTCTTTTTTAAGGTGCCTGTCTCTTGAATCAGTATCTGTATTTATGGTAGTTACCTCCACGCTTGCACTGATTGAACATGTGGGAAGATTGGCCGGGTCAAAAAAGAATTTTCCTTTCAAACCTTTAAAACTACCGCTAACAGTGAAGCCGAAATTTTTGATTGAAAACTTTATGTCAGAACCATTTTCCGTAGCCGAGTAGTTTTGCGCAAACAGGTGCGACACCAAAATTGAGACAACAAAACACAACAGTAATTTTTTCATTTCCATTTAACAAAGATGATGCGTCATTTAATAAATGAATATAAATATTTTTTCATAAAGATGCTGTTTTAACCAGGGCTGATGTACGAAAATCGATTACTTAAAAAGAGGCATATTCTTAATCCTGAAGGCGGGCGTTCAGGCTTTTAAAACTTTTCGTGCGTGTGTCCTGCTGTTTAAACTTGAAAATAGATATTCTACAAGGTACAAATGGCAAAAGGTTTTCACACAAAAATTATTTGCTATCCCGGTAAGGACGCACTAAAGAACTACCAAATTATTGAAAGATGGTAGTTTCAGTATAAATTCGGAAAAAGCATTTCATCATACCCGGGTGTTTATCTATTCATCAATGAATGAATTTATGTGCGGTAAAACAGCGCCAGAGCGCCGATCCAGGTGGCTATTCACGTTGGACCCTGACGGATTGTTTGATCATAGTTTATAAAAACCAGTATGCGCATAGTACAATAAAAAAATAATTCCAGGGCAAAAACATGATCCACCATTTTCCTTCGACCTTCTTCCATCAACCTTCTTCCTATCTTTGGTCAATTTTTATCAACGAATTTTTTTTAATGAAATTGAAATATCTGAAGAATAATTCATGTCATCTTATCAATGCTAGAAATCACCTGGTATTGAAGAACAACTTTTCCAAATAAAAACCCCCGGTTTAACCAGGGGAGTCTTTCATACATAATCTTTTAAACTTGCTCAAGCGTTTTCATACAGTACAGCCTTAGGCAGCATGTTTAGCCGGAGTTGATAGTCCAGGGCATTTTTTAATTAACCCTTTCATCAAAATTTGAAAAATTTAAATTAATCGCATATTTATACTCATACGCATAAAGGAATTCATCTAAAACCAATGACCGGTTATGAATAAAAGAATAAAGATGCCCATTGCAAATAAAACTTGCCGGGTTAATACCAAAATATATTAAATTTTCGGGAAGTTGCTCTTTTACGTGGCTCAAACATAAGCTGGTAAAAATTTGAATGATAGAATCGGACGATTTAGCAAGCCTGTACATATAACAATTTTTAGGATTTTAAGTTTTTGATAGGTAACTATGATTTTTGCCTCTGTTGGAAAAAACGCCTGAACCAATCGAAATTAACTGCAAAATTCAGTCCAATTTTTTCATTTGAAAGTATTTTAACTATAAACAGTTAAAAAAATGCCGGCATTAAAGCGGGTTTTATAATTTACTGATATTGTTCAGGATTATATAAGATAATTTTATCTTCCAAATCAACAACCAGGGCACATTTTAGATGGCGGATTGCTTATTTTAATTTAGTTTATGATTATAATTTATATTTAACCCATATGTTTTAAGCGAATCATCAATTATAAATGACCGGTTGGGTAATAAGGTAAAGCGACGCCCTTCCAGGAAAAAACTGGTTTGACCCGCGTTAAAGGATTCAACTATTTCTTCAAACCAGGTCCTTACCTGGAATAAACAAAGCAGGGAAAATATAACTATAATCCACTGGGGAAATTTAGGGAACCGGTACATAGGCAGGAATTGAAATTATAGAACGGTTTGTAAAGATTAATATTGTATTGCAAATATTTTTATCGGGTGCCGGTTTAAATTTGCTGGTAAGGATATTTAAACCATCCTACAAAAAAGCAAATAAAAAACAACGTGGGATGTAACAAGAAAAGCGCATTGGTTGTAGCAGGCTTTCTACAAAATAACCCTGTCCCCCGACAGTCGCATTTCAGGTTGTCATCCCTGGTTTAGGCCGGCATCAATCAATTCACCTTCGGTAATGTCGAGGCATAGATTGCAAAACCATAACTTTAATTTTAAAAAATTTTCCTCTTACATTAAAATATTTTCAATACCATGAAAGCGGTTTTTTTAATTAAAAATGGTTCAGCAGCTACAGCATTTGAAATACGTGAAATTCCTGTGCCTGTTCCACTGGCAGGCCAGGTATTGGTAAAAGTGGAAGCCTTCGGACTAAATTTTGCCGATGTAGTGGCCCGCAGGGGAATGTATAAAGAAGCGCCCCCACTACCCTGCGTACTTGGTTATGATGTAGCCGGCACAGTGGCGGCCACCGGAGCATCCGTTACAAATGTAAAACCGGGAGACAGGGTAACAGCAATGACACGTTTTGGCGGCTATGCAGAATTTGCGATTACGGATGCCCGTACGATTGCTATAATACCCGCTACCCTGGATGCAGGAACGGCAACTGCAATGGCAACACAGTTTTGTACTGCATATTTTGCCGCCGCGGAAATGGTTAACCTGCATCCTGGCGATAAAGTATTGATTCAATCCGGTGCTGGCGGTGTGGGCACAGCGCTGATCCAATACGCGAAATATAAACAATGTGAAATATTTTCAACGGCCGGCACTGAAGAAAAACTGCAATATTTAACTGCATTGGGTGTACACCATCCCATCAATTATACCAGGCATGATTTTGAAAGGGAGATAAAAAAAATCACAACAGGCAAAGGGGTGGATGTTATTTTTGATGCCGTTGGCGGCAAGTCTGTAAAAAAAGGGTTCCGCTCTTTAGCTTCCGGTGGAAGGATCGTTTGTTTTGGCGCCGCCGATATGAACGATAAAAATTTAATGGGTAAATTAAAGGCGGCGCTGGATTTTGGCATATACCATCCCGTTATGTTCATGATGGCTTCCAAATCAATGATCGGCATTAACATGCTGCGGATTGCAGACGATCACCCACTGGTGTTGCAGCGTTGTCTTCAAGCGGTGGTAACCTTAAGAGAAGAAGGCGTTTTCACCCTGGGCCCGGGTAAAACATTCCCGGTGTCGGAGGTAGCGGCGGCCCACGAATACCTGGAAAAAAGAAAAAGCATAGGTAAGGTGTCGGTGCGATGGTAGCATTTTCACCTTTTCGGTTTCCGGGTAGTAGTTAATAGCAATTTATTGGAAACCGTTGATTGGCAGGCTGCCCTGTATCTTTCTAAATTTAACAGCTATATAAATTCCCTTCCCTTTTGAAGTGATAATTTTCAAATCATGTTTCCGTTATATATCTTTTTGCAAGGGCATAATGATGATTTACATGATACATCGTAAAATACAGCATCTCCCGGTACGTGATCTTTCCAAGTATTGGATGGGGCAGGATGAACTGATCCAATTCTTTTTCCGAAATTATATCAATGGCGGCATTGATCCCGGAAATCTTATTTAGAAGTTTATCTGCCAGTTCAATTCTGCGGCTATAAGGTATTTTTCCAGGTACAAATACGGTAGAAGCCCGGGCACCTTTTCCCAGTTTTGATATATATTTTTGCACCAGCTCTTCGTATTCCATCGGGGGCCTTGTTGCCCTGCCTAATATGAAGCCAGCGATAAATTTTGGCATTTTAAAAGCCAGCGGCAAAATAGATACTGCACGAAATATATGATCCATTTGCTGGCCCGCAGTCCACTTATTTTGAAATGAAAAAATAAATTCTCTGTGGGTTAATGACAATACATAATCCACAAAAATGATATGACGTTCTGAAAGCTCTTTTATTATTAACTGTTTTGTCATTACTGATAAGCTGTTTAAAATCGATTAGAATGATCGTATACAATACAAGGTAGCTGAGCCCCCTTGTAGCCGGCAATATCATTAAGTTAAGCGATGATGAGCACCTGTTAATTAAGTTAAATATTGAGAATCGAATATTCAACGCTCTACTCTTAAGTACAAAACACCTCACTTAGCGACATTGCTCAAAGGGAACTACAACCGCATTATTCAAAATAAAAAAATTATTTTTAGGCAGCTTCCGGGTTGGTCTATTTATAAAAATTAAAAATGGCGCCATTCCTTTTAACATATCCGTGTTCGCCCGGGGCCAAACAGATAATGGTGATCAAAGATAATTTTTTGCAGCAATAATTTATTTACAAATATTATTATTATCTGATAAGTACAATCGTGCCTTTAAAAACCTGGTCTTTTCCATTTGCAACAGGCAATCTTATAAGATACACATAAGTACCCGGCGCAGCTTCTACCCCTTTGTAATTACCGTCCCATCCATATCGGGGATCATTGGGTGGTATATTTTTAGCCTCGTAGATTTTCTGTCCCCACCTGTCGAATACGGAAAAATCATTTACAAGATTAACCCCCTTTCCTGCAAGGACATAAAAAATATCATTTAGCCCGTCGTGGTTGGGTGAAAAAGCGGATGGCAGGTTGATCGAACCTCCTGTAAATGTTTTTACAATTGACCAGGCAGTATCAACACATGCATATTCATTACGGCCAACAAACATATACTCACTGGTATAGAGAGGCGTTACAATGGGCGCCAAACAATTTACACAGGAAAGAAACGGATCCGGTTTCCAGAGCCAGGAAGATAAATTTCCGCCACTAACCATCGGCGTTAGTTGCACACTTCCCGATCTTGTAATAGTCGTATCTGATGGGTTAATACTCACAATAAAAAATTTGAGGGAGCTGTTGTCTTTATTATTATCATAATTGGTTTCATTGAATACTTTACCGGGCGCATTGCGGGAACTGTTTCCCATATCATTTACTGAAGCATACAGCCGGCCGCTTGCGGGCGTAGCAATGATATGCTGATAAGTATAACAGTTCCCCTGCTGGAGGCCCGGCGTGTAGAACACCGGAGAAAGAAGTTTGGCTCCCTCTTCGAAGGGATGGGCATCATAAAAAGATACCGGCAGGCCTGCAAATACACTATCGTATTTATTGTTCATACATAGTTCAAACTTCACCAGTGTTGTACTATTGGAGTAACAATTTGTTTCAATAATCCTTACCGTCATATCTGGCGGAAAAACCTTTATAAGGGAGGTTCCTTTGATAATGCAGCCATATTTATTCTCCGTTTGCATAGTAACCATTGAAGTATCAAATACCGTCACTACCGGGGCCGGGCACTGATTACAGTTAAGCGTATACCCGTTACCGTTAAACCAACTGGTGGAAGCGGGATTGTAGGTAGTCGTTTCGATTATTAAAGGAAAGGCAGACTTTCTGAATACGATGGTATCCTGCGGTTGCAGCTTAACCTTTTCGGGCTCATACAAAAAATCCGCACCATTATTAGAATAGGATTTTTCAGGCAAAAGATTATTATTCGGAAGCCGCACAGGCACTTCTGTACCACTATCATTTACCACTGCATAAATTCTGCCCCTGCTGATGCCTTTAATAAAACCGCTGAAAGTAAATTGTTTTCCAAAAACAGTATCCGGTACCGAAAAAACCGGCGGCAATATACGGGCAGTAGCTGAGGCGGGATCGCCGTCGTAAAATGAAACGGTGATTCCCTTTGGAATTACACCCCTTTTAAATTGATTATGCAAGGTAAAATTAACATAGAGCCTGGCCCCTGCCGCGCATTGCACCTCATTCAGGTCAATGGAATAGTCATTGGCCGGAGGCACTTTTATATCCGCAAATGCTGTATCCACACACCCATATTGGCTGGTGGCGATCATTCTTTTTACACGGTCGGAATCGGCAACCAGGTAGGGCGAACTACAATCGGTACAACTTAAATTACCGGCAGGGCTCCAATGGTAAGATGCTACGACGCCCGGACCAGCCTGTGCTACCAATTGCAAAGTATCACCGGGTTCCAGTATGGGTTGTGGCGGAAGAACAGCGGCTTTAAAACTGAAATTAGTTGCCACGGTTACATTGTTGTCATAATTACTTTCAATCAGGGGGGTATTGGGCAATACCAGTGGCATTGAATTACCCGAATCGTTGAAAACCATATATAAAATATTCAGCCCCGGCTGATTTACATCAATGATATAAGAATACTTAGAACTGCAGCAACGGCCTGTTATAGAATCTGGAATGTAGAAGGTAGGAGCCAGTTTGTGCGCATTTCCCAGGCGAGGATCCGCATCATAAAAAGAAACAGGCGTATTGGGCGGAATGGTAGCAAAACCATTATTACAACCAAAAAATGTCACCCTTATTTTGGTTTGCTGGTAGCAATCTACAGTGCTCATGTATCCGGCCCAATCCGGTGTGGGATCCAGTACGGGAATCGTAAAGGTATTGGTTGTATCAGTGCAGGCGCCATTGGTAGCAATCAATCTTACACCGTAGTTAGCTGGCAAAGGAAAAACATACACAAGGTCTTTGGCGGTGCCAACCAATTGTTCCGTCATTCCCTGGTCGCTGCTCATCATCCACTTATAGGAAGTAGCATTCTCAGAAGTATTGGTAAAATGAATACTGTCCGGGTAAAGGGGAATTTTTGATGCAATCGTTCTTTTGCCGGTATAAAACCTGGCCGTAACACCGCAGTTCACGATAACAAAATCCGAATATATTGCATAGCAGGAATTAGTATGGTAAGCTTTTAAGGTGACCTTAAATTTTCCTGTTGCATTAAAGGTGTAACCAAAATTTGTATCGGTTGAAACCACTACATTATTTACCAGCCATTGATAACCGGATGCACCGGTCGACTTGTTGGTAAAGCGGATGGAATTTCCCGGAACCGGGTAAGCATTGTTTCTTTCAAATGCAGCATTTATATTTTCGCTGCAGGGTTTGTCACATTCGTTTTGCAGTAATCCGCTTCGCAGCGTTTGAATTACTGCATTCATCCTATCTGCCTGGCCTTGTGTAAATTCATTTACACAGGCCTCATTACCGAAATCCATAAAATTAGCGATCTGGTCCGGCACATCTGTTGTAAAATTCCCATTTGAATAGTTAGACAAGGTATCCGTGTTGCAGGAATTTTCAGGATTGTTGCAGGAAAAGGAATTTTTCAAAGAACGGTCCGGAGGTGTATCGCAAACCCTGTCGCCATCAGTTGTACAATCATTATTAGCACAATTTCTGCCTTCATAAGTATGATATAAACCCAGGTAATGTCCCATTTCGTGTATTAGCAAATTATCAAATGCTGTCAGCACAATACCATCAATGGCATCGCCACCCGGGGGCATGGTAGCATATGAGCCTACCAATGATCTCGTCCACCGGCCGCATAAAAATTCAGCAAGGCCTTCCATATCCATGCTTGCGATGTACCATATATTGATATACCTGGAAGGGTCCCATTGAATAAGATTTTTAAGCCTGCCATCTTCGATCACAGGATTTAAATGGGTCGAAAAAAAAGATTTGGTCCGGGTAATACCAGTTGTATTACCGCCATCAGGATCCTTTTGTGCCAGGCAAAACCGGATCTTTGTATCCACTCCCTCACTGCCTGCATAATTTCCTCTTTTGCCAAAAGCGTCATTTAACTCTTTCAATGCATTTAATATTACCAGGTCCGGCACCACTGAAGGGTCCTGGTTAATAATATGAAACACCACAGGAACAACCACAATGGCGCTGTCATCATTTAAGTTGCGATGGAAATTCAATATCTTCCTGTTCATTTTCTCTTCCCCCTCCTGGTATTTCGAGTCATGCCGTAAGCGGTTAAGCGAAATATCAAAGCCGCAGATTCCTGCCTGATCATTTTGAATGTTATTAACAGGAAATATATTGGTCGGGGATTTATTCCCCTGTTGAGCAATTGAAACAGAAGAAACCAGTAGCAGAACAGTTATCTGGCAAATAAATTTATACATACCCTCCTACAGATTAATTAAACTTGCTGGATCAGAATTAGATAGTTGGATGATAAAGCAGCTAACCTAATTAATTAGAACACTAATATACTTTATTTTATCAATGTATTACAAATTTTGTTATGAAACGATCAGTTGCAGAACCCAGTTCTGTAGCTGAGAATAACTACCCTAAAAAAACAGGAATTGTATGAAAATAAAAGGTGTAACAATATATATACGAGGAAATCCCGGATGCTGTTTTGCAACTTTGCTGCTTTAAAAAATAAATGATTTTTCCTGATTGCATATAATTTTGGGGAATGAAAATATACAGGTAGTATCGGTAATACTGCAACTACCTGTTACAATATTGGCAGGTAGGCCGCCTTACTTGTTTTATTTTCGAAACTTAAACAAACGAAAAGTTTATTTTTAATATTATGGCATCCGATCATTCACATCACCATCATCATACCGTTGACCCGGTAAACATGAATACCGCTTTCATCATCGGCATAGTACTGAACCTTGCTTTTGTAATAATAGAAGTAATAGCGGGTTTTTACAATCACTCCCTTTCCCTGTTATCCGATGCCGGGCATAACCTGGCGGATGTGGGCAGTCTCGCCCTGAGTTTGCTGGCTTTTAAAATGCTGAAGATAAAAGCCACCGAAAAATACACCTACGGCTACAGGAAAACATCCATCCTGGTGGCTTTATTCAATG
>JBDTVX010000065.1:0-17503 GCA_040007015.1 Ferruginibacter sp.
CCTACTGATTAAGAGTCAGTAGCTCTAACCAACTGAGCTAAGGAGTCATCTTTTTAGGACGGCAAAAATACAGATAGATTTTTATTAATCCGTGTTTTTGGGGGAATAATAATAAAATGTTGGAAGAAAGTAGGGATCCTTCAGTGGCCTGAGCCCTGGGCCTGCTGATTGAAGTGAATAGCCCCCAGGCGCAACGTCACCGGCCCTGTTCAGGCTCATTGGATAACGTTGGTGACAACAATGAGAATGCCTGAAATGGATACCCAAAATTCTTATGAGTAAGTGTTTAATTGATCAGCTTTGGACTTCAAAGCCATCAATGGACATAACTACCGGAAAATGGTTTAATTTTGCGTTTTATTAGCAAAGACCTAAAGACCTGATCACTAATGAACCAACGGCTAAAAGAATTTTCCAAAGACTTAGAAGGCGAATTATATTTTGATGATACGATGCGGATCTTGTATGCCACCGATGCATCCGCCTACCGCGAAATGCCTTTGGCAGTAGCAGTTCCCAAATCGATCAATGACCTCAAAAAATTAATTCATTTTGCACGTGCCGAAAATACCTCCCTGATTCCCCGAACCGCCGGTACTTCGCTGGCCGGGCAGGTGGTAGGTAAAGGCATCATCGTGGATGTTTCAAAATATTTTACAAAGATCATTGAGCTAAACAAGGAGGAGCATTGGGTTCGTGTACAGCCGGGCGTAATAAGGGATGAACTGAATATATTTTTAAAACCGCATGGCTTATTTTTTGGCCCCGAAACCTCTACTGCTAACCGTGCCATGATGGGTGGAATGGTGGGTAATAATTCATGCGGATCCAATTCCGTAGTGTATGGAAGTGTACGGGAACATTTACTGGAAGTGAATGCATTATTGAGTGACGGAAATGAAACCGTATTTAAAGCGCTTGATCCCGATGCGTTTCATTCTAAGTGTGAGGGGGATCATTTGGAAGCGAATATTTACAGATCTATTCGGGTCATGTTAGGCAATTATGATAACCAGGTGGAAATAAGAAAACAATTTCCCAAAAAATCAATTAAAAGAAGGAATACCGGGTATGCGGTGGATATTTTATTAGACTCCGCTCCTTTTACCGCCGGGGAAGAAGATTTTAATTTCTGCAAGCTGATTGCAGGATCTGAAGGTACCCTGGCTTTTTTAACAGAAATAAAATTGAATGTAAGTCCCTTGCCTGCTAAAGAAACCGGTCTGCTCTGCGTTCATTTTAACAGCATCGATGAAGCTTTGAGGGCCAACCTTATCGCAATGAAATATAAGCCAGGTGCAAGTGAACTCATCGATCATTATATCCTGGAATGTACAAAGGAAAATATTGAACAAAGCAAAAACCGTTTTTTTGTACTGGGTGATCCCGGGGCGATACTGGTAATAGAATTTATAAGAACCAACAGGGAAGAAATTATTACAATGGCCGCCCGGGTGGAAGCGGATATGCGTGCTGCAGAACTGGGCTATCATTTCCCATTATTATTTGGCGAAGACAGCAAAAAAATATGGTCGCTTCGAAAAGCCGGTCTTGGACTGTTAGGTAATTTGCCGGGAGACGAAAAAGCGGTTCCTGTAATAGAGGATACGGCGGTGGATGTAGCCGATCTTCCTGCATATATTGCAGAGTTTAATGAAATACTCACCAGGCACGGTTTGCATGCAGTGCATTATGCGCACGCCGGCTCCGGTGAAATTCACCTGCGCCCGATCCTCAACCTTAAAACTGCAGAAGGTAATAAGCTGTTTAGAACCATTGCCGAAGATATCGCTACGCTGGTGAAAAAATACAATGGCTCTTTAAGCGGGGAGCATGGGGATGGCAGGTTGCGTGGAGAATTTATTAAACAAATGATAGGGGATAAAAATTATGAACTGCTAAGAACCATTAAGCGTGAATGGGATCCAGAAAATATATTCAATCCCAATAAGATCGTTGATACGCCTTCGATGAACACGATGCTGCGCTACACGCCCGGTCAAAAAACGCCTGTTTTTAATACTGTTTTTCGTTATCATAACCAGGATGTATTGCAGCACGCCGAGCAATGCAATGGTTCGGGCGATTGCCGTAAAACACATTTGTCGGGCGGCACCATGTGCCCTTCTTTTATGGCAACAAAAAATGAAAAAGATACTACCAGGGCCAGGGCAAATATTTTGCGTGAGTTTCTTACCAATTCCGACAAGATGAACCGTTTTGATCATAAGGAAATTTATGAAGTAATGGATCTTTGCCTGAGCTGTAAAGGATGTAAGTCCGAATGCCCGTCCAATGTAGATGTAGCCAAGCTGAAAGCAGAGTTCCTGCAACAATATTATGATGCCAATGGTGTGCCCTTCCGGTCGAAACTGATCGCTAATTTTAATAACTCCGCGAAATTAGGAGCACTGTTGCCGGGCATCTATAATTTTATGATGACCACCCCGTTTATAAGCAATGCTATCAAGCGCATCTTGGGTTTTGCAGTAAAAAGATCCATGCCCACCTTGCATGCCATCACTTTAAAAAACTGGTACAAAAAACGAAAAAACGCGCCCAAAACCAGCCATGACCCTGTCGGCAAAAAAGTCTATTTATTCTGTGATGAGTTTACCAATTTCAATGATACGGAGATCGGCATCAAAGCAATTTTGTTACTGGAGAAATTAGGTTATGAGCCCATCATTCCGGATCATGAAGAGAGCGGGAGGGCATGGTTATCCAAGGGGCTTATCCGGGAGGCTAAAAAGATCGCAAATAAAAATATATCGTTGTTGAGCAAGCTGGTTAGCGCGGATACACCCCTGATCGGCATAGAACCTTCCGCCATACTTACTTTCAGGGACGAGTATATCGACCTGGCAGATGATGAAAATTTTGCGGCAGCAAAAGAACTGGCAAAAAATGTTTTTTTGATCGATGAATTTATTGCATCCGAAATCGATCGGGGAAATATTGAGCAGTCATTATTTACTACCCAAAAAAGATTGATCAAACTGCATGGTCATTGCCAGCAAAAGGCACTTTCATCCGTTGCTCCTTCTGTAAAAATGATGTCGTTCCCTGCAAATTATACTGTTGAAACAATCCCTTCGGGGTGTTGCGGAATGGCCGGTTCATTCGGTTATGAGAAAGAACATTATGACCTTTCCATGAAGATAGGTGAGCTCGTTTTGTTACCGGTTGTAAGAATCCAGCCTGCGGAGGTTATTATTGCCGCGCCCGGCACCAGTTGCCGCCACCAGGTAAAAGACGGAACCGGAAGAAGGGCCTTGCATACGATTGAAGTTCTATACGATGCTTTGGTTTAAACTGCCGGCCTGGTAATTTGAGCAATTGGCAAAAATACTTGTTGAATTAAACCTTACCTTTAAGAACATAAAATGGGAAAGTGCAGAATTTTAAAACCAGTCATAAAAATAAAAGGAGGTTTTATAGTTTTCTATTGCCGTTATTGGCCAGTGTAGTCAGTACCTGCTGTTGTTGTATCTCGAATGCACAATCCTGTCCGCCGAATATTGATTTTGAGACCGGCACTTTTAATGGCTGGACCTGCTACACAGGAACCACCGCGGCAGTTGGCGATCAAAATGTAATTTCACTTTCCTCTTCCGGCGGACCGGTTTACAACAGGCATACAATGTATTCTGCAAATTCCGGTGAATTGGATTATTACGGAGATTTCCCGGTAAGTTGCCCAAATGGCAGCGGCCACTCTATCAGGCTGGGAAGTACTACAGCCGGGGGACAGGCAGAAGGTGTTTCGTACGAGTTTACTATCCCTGCAAATGAAAATTCTTATTCGCTTATTTACCATTATGCGGTTGTATTCCAGTCGCCCAATCATAGGGTGAATGAACAGCCGCGAATGGAAATTGAGATTACCGATGTTACCGACAACAGTGTGATAAGCTGCGCTTCTTTTACTTTTATCGCCGTTGGTTCATCCCTTCCTGGATTTGTAGTTTCAAACCGGAGTGATACAACTGCAGTATTGTATAAAGACTGGTCGGCGGTTTCGGTTGATCTATCTGGTAAAGCAGGCAAAACAATCAGGCTTTTTTTTAAAACAGCCGACTGTACTTTTAGAAGGCATTTTGGATATGCGTATGTTGACGTAAATTCTGAATGCAGCGGTAGCTTCGTTGGCGCAACTTATTGCCCTGATGATACGGTGGTAAACGTTGTAGGTCCTTATGGTTACCAGAAGTACACATGGTACGACAGCACGTTAACGCATATTCTTGGTACAAAACCAATACTCACCTTATCACCACTTCCACCTCCAGGTACAACCATCGCTGTAAAATTAGATCCTTATGATGGCTATGGCTGCCCTACAACTTTAGTAACAAAATTGAAAGATTCGCTAAAAGTAACCGCAAATGCAGGGAAGGATATGCTGTCGTGCAATAAAGATCCGGTACCTATCGGTACTATTCCCAAACCTGGTTTGCAATATGAATGGACACCAGTTGCCGGGCTTAGTAATCCTGAAGTAGCAAATCCTCATGCGGCCCCGGATATAACAACAAGTTACATTGTAACAACCAATAACAATGGTGGCGGGTGCAGAGTCAACGATACTGTCATCGTAAGGGCTTCTATAATTGATGATTCATTGCAACTAATTGGGAAACCAACTTTTTGTGTTGATAATGGCGATAGCGCTATTTTAAAAGTTCATCCAACAAGCAGTATTCAATGGTTTAAGGATGATATTGCAATTAATGGGGTATACCAGGCAATTTATCCGGTAACCTTAAGTGGTACTTATTATGCCTTACTTAAAAATGGGGACGGCTGTAGCATAACTACAAAAAAACAGGCCATCGTTATTGACAGGGCAAAGAGAGGAATTACCTACCGCGTAGAATATGCTATCACTGATTTGCCGCTTCCTTTAGAGGCAAGGAAGATCGGTGAGCATGTTTTGTGGAATCCCGGCACCAGCTTAAATGATCCGGCAAGCTTTAAGCCGATCTTTACAGGGGCGTTTGAAAAATTATATACAATAGAAATAAAAACAAATACGGAATGCCTGACTGTAGATACGCAGCTGGTAAAAATAATAAAGAATGTAGAGATATATGTACCCACCGCCTTTACTCCAAATGGGGATGGTACAAATGATTTTTTACATCCCATTTTAAAAGGGATCAAAGAACTCAGCTATTTTAGGGTATTTAATCGTTGGGGGCAGTTAATGTTTGAAATGAAAAATGAACTGCCCGGGTGGAATGGGATTTTTAAGGGATTAAACCAACCAACACAAACAGTGGTGTGGATGTTGGAATGTGTAGGCGTAAATGGTATTGTCTATACGAAAAAAGGCTCCAGTATTTTATTAAGATAACTATCATACTAAATAGTGATCCGATAGTATCAGATTGTCGTCCCAGGATTTGAACTTTATTATCATATCATCAAGTTTAAAGCTCCAGGATTGGGCGTTTGCTGTTGGGGCGCTTTTAGCTCCATCCGAATAATGGATAGGGCATTGAACGAAAGCCACGACAATAGTGATTGTAAAAATTTGGCGCCTCTTTATATGTTGGAAGTACAGATATTTTTGCTCCGGCGAATTTTTAACTCTCTTCCTTCGGTGTTTCGCCAGAACAATGTTCGGTTGTAGAAGTAGTTGCGGCGAAATCCCGACGTGTAATGCTATCCAAATTTACACGGAAACACTCTTTTTTCCGGTGTGGTTTCATGCCGGACCTGTTAAGAATTTTTTGTATTACGGCGAAACCATTGGGGTATATTCACCTGCATCCGATAGCTATCAAAGATTTTATGGTACCTGTTTATTTTTATCAATTATTAAACAGACAAACGAAAAGGGAACGATTTGATGAAATTATTTTTCAACAGTAGTAAACTAAATTATGACGGTAAATGATTGCATTACTTTTTTCTGCAAAATGTTCTTTCTCTTTATCCGGTGATATCAACAAAAAAATTACTGCCATAATTTATTTTAGCGGGTAAGCGACAACTTGAGCGGCAGGTATAGAAAATGCAGTATTATGGCCCTGTTAAAAGCTTCGTGTTTATATAAAAAAGCCTTCCCGTCTATTCCGGCTCCGTAGGAGCCACGTAAAATTATTTAACATCGTCCCTTCCTTTCTCTTTTTGTTCTCTATTCAGCCTGGCATGCCCTGTACAGTAAATACGAATTTGAAAACCGACCCGGTAAAATAAGCATTAGTGCAATGAGTTATAATAAATATAAATGCGTGGCTCCTCCGGAGCACAGGCCTAAATATATATTTTTCTATAAACACGAAGCTTCTAACTGTGCAAAAGCAAAACAACAGTTTTACAGAGTCATCGAAATAATAAAATAAATTATCCCTATAAATTGGCTGATAGCTATCGGATTTAAAATACCGGTAAATCTAATCAACTGCTATTGAGTAAAATAAAATTTTACTTTTTTATCCCTTGCGCGCAATGTCATTAAGTTAAGACTTTGTGCCCCATCGGGGCGGCGTGTTTCTAGAATTATTCGTCAATCCTGGCTTTTTCTCCTTAGGTGTCACGTAATTTACGCGTCACCTACGGAGCCAAAGCCTAAAAAAATTGATTAACTATAAACACGATGCTCCTAACGGAGGTTAATTTAATGAGATTGCCCTTGCGGAGTATAACTGCTGGGTTATCCGTTTTGTGACAGTGACCTGAACGCTGGCCGCCTGGTGACATTCTTTATCAACGATTCCTTTTTTATTTTCCATCGTAAACACGGGCTTTGCTTTACAACGTGTTTATTCGGATCACTATAAAAAGAAAAGAGTAGTTGACCGCAACAAACGTTTGGGAAGGGGCAAGGTAAAAAAAACTCCATTCTTAGCAAACCTCCAAAATTAGTATGCCAGGTTTATTAAATAAGTATTAATAATAATATAAGAAAAATTACCAAAACTTCATGTAAAACAAGAAGTATTGTGAAAAATAACCTATAAATTAAATGAATGGTGGAAAAACTAGGTCACTCTGGTGTATAATATATATATTATAAAAAATTAAATGCTTGTTATTTTAGATTTTTTTTTACTTTTACAACCAGATGGTTCATTTATGAACGTTCATTTAAAACCGGGAACTTCAAAAACCGGGATAATTTTAAAAAAGCGCCTGAAAGACAAACCGTTTTTTTTATAATTCCCTTCTCTTTATTACAATGCTTTTTGTGTAAAGGGTTGGCAACGGCGGATGAGTGAATGCTAACCATCATTAGTGAAAATATTAAAATATCCAATCCTGCTTAAAGAAGACCACAAGATTGAATCATCATTTATTCAAAATAAAAACAATCAAACATGTCAGTCACAAAATTAGAGTACATATGGCTTGATGGGTACAAGCCTATTCAAAGTCTTCGCAGCAAGACAAAAATTGAAAAAGATTTTTCGGGCAGCCTGGAAGATTGCCCTATGTGGTCATTCGACGGATCTTCAACCGAACAGGCTCCTGGCGGTTCTTCCGATTGTATTTTGAAACCCTCCTTCATTGTAAAGGATCCGCAACGTAAAAACGGATACCTGGTAATGTGCGAAGTATTAACTCCGGATGGCAAAGCGCACCCCAGTAATGGCAGGGCATTGATCAATGATGATGACAATGATTTCTGGTTTGGTTTTGAACAGGAATACTTTCTTTGGAACCAGGAAACAAATAAACCGATAGGATTTCCTGAAGGAGGATATCCCGGACCACAGGGACCTTATTACTGCTCTGTAGGTGCCGGCAAGGCATTTGGAAGGGAAATGGTGGAAGAACACCTGGATGCCTGCCTGGAAGCGGGTCTCAACGTTGAAGGGATTAACGCTGAAGTGGCTACGGGTCAATGGGAATTCCAGATTTTTGCCAAGGGAGCTAAGGAAGCCGGCGACCAGGTATGGGTAGCCCGTTACCTGTTGGAACGAATTGGAGAAAAACATGGTATTTCAATCAATTGGCATTGCAAACCATTGGGAAATCTCGACTGGAATGGCAGTGGCATGCATGCGAATTTTTCCAACTCTGTTTTAAGAACCTGCGGGGATCGGGAAATTTTCGAAGAAATTTGCGAATCCTTCCGTCCATATGTGAAAGAACATATCGAGGTTTACGGTCCGGATAACCACCTTCGGCTTACAGGCAAACACGAAACAGCGGCAATCTACGATTTCAACTACGGAGTATCTGACAGGGGCGCATCCATAAGGATACCAATCGGCGCGGTTGAAAAAGGTTGGAAGGGATGGCTGGAAGACCGCCGGCCCAACAGTGCGGCTGATCCTTATAAAGTAGCAGCCCGTATCATCAAAACAGTAAAAACAACTGCCCTGGTATTGACTGAAAAGGAAATGAAGGTAGCCTGATAGAAAAAATTTAATAAAGGAACAGGGTGAGTGAAATTTTCACTTACCCTGTTTTAATTAATACTATTTTTTTATCATTGTTGCCTTCTAACGGGGCTAATTTTATTATGCCCTGCCGACAAAATACCTGGGTTTAAATTATAGTATTATAGGTAAAAAACAGTAAGCCCCGGTTGTGAATTTTTTAAAATACCCGCATAGCGGGCGTCTTTCCATAAGATACTATTCGGCTAAAACATTAGCAATTATCCGCGGTTTTTCTTTTTCACCATTGCATTTTATCAAAATTGCAACCAAATTAAATCATAATTAAGCACTGATATTAAACCGGTTAAAAAGAGTAAACTCACTTCCGGTTGCGTAGTTCTTTTTCTCATGTGGAATATTCTTACTATTTTCAAGATGCGATGAATAAATATCCTGATTGTATAAAAATTAACTGCATCCATCATGAAGCCTAAAATACCGGAAAGAAGTGGAGCATCGGTACAGGTAGTAAATAATAAAACTCCAAAAAGAATCAGTATACTTCGTTATATTTTGCCGGTTGCTGTGATTACTTTGTTGTTGCTGGTATGGCATTTTGTTTGCTTTTTTCATGTGTTCCCGGCTTATGCACTTCCTTCTCCGGGAGACGTATTTAAAAGTTTTAAAGAAGAGATTATCAGTGGTCGGCTTGTTACCGATATCATTGCTTCCTTGTGGAGGGTAGCGGTGGGTTTTGGGATATCGGTGATCCTTGGTATTCCGGTCGGGTTATGGCTCGGACAGCATTTATTTGCAAGGCTATCCTTTTTGCCGGTTTTAAATTTTTTCCGTTTTCTTTCACCGCTTGCCTGGATACCCTTTGCCATTTTATGGTTTCATATTGGTGACAAGCCCGCGATCTTTCTCGTAATTATGGCTACTTGTTTCCCGTTAATGCTGGCTACGATGACTGCGGTAGCTACCATTCCCAGTATATACTTTCGCGTGGCGCAGGATTATAATTATAAAGGCTTTGAATTAGTCACCAGGGTAACTTTACCAGCAGTATTACCACAGGTAATTACATCGCTCCGGGTTAGTTATGGTATTGCCTGGGTGGTGATCGTTGCAGCGGAAATGGTGGGTTGCCAGGACGGTCTTGGCTATGGTATCTGGATAGCGCGCAATGGGTTAAGGCTTGATTCCGCGGTTTGTTATATGATCATAATCGGCCTCCTTGGAATGGGTATCGACAGGCTGTTGAACCAATTAACAAAATTACCTAATATCCGCTGGGGCTATGATAGATAATCATTCTGCAAAGAAGCTTGTAATGGATCATGTTTCACATGGATATGGCGAATTGGCCGTACTGCAAAACCTTAACCTGGAAGTTAGCCCCGGAGAGTTTGTAGTGCTGGTAGGGCCTTCCGGTTGTGGTAAATCTACCTTATTAAATCTTTTATCGGGATATATAAAACCGCTTTCAGGTTTGGTGCATAGAGAAGGGCTTATCCGCACGGTGTACCAGCAGGACAGCCTTTTTCCATGGCTTACAGTAGCAGAAAATATCAGCATGGGATTAATTCAAAATAAAAATACAGCGGCCAGGGAACAGGAATTGCGTAAACTGTTTGAGCTGATACACCTGGTAGACTTTAAAGATCATTACCCGCACCAGTTATCCGGCGGGATGCGGCAACGGGTGGAACTCGCACGCGTATTGGCAGGCGATTCGGATATTTTGCTAATGGACGAGCCATTTTCAGCGCTTGATTACCAGGCGCGTTTGCGGATGCGGCGCGAGTTGATCCGCCTGCTTAAAGAAAGGCCAAGAACTGTAGTTTTTGTGACACATGATATTGAAGAGGCAGCCCAGCTTGCAGACCGGGTATTGGTATTATCCAACCGGCCGGCTTCAGTTTGCCGTGAGTTGAAAATAAATTCACCCAGACCACGGGACCCTGCAGATGAAGAAGTTGTTCAGGCAATGAAAGTAATATTGTCCGAATTGGGACTTCAGGCCTGATGTATGAATGCGTAAACGATTGGCTATTGAAGATTGACAAAAAACCTTGATTATGAAATTATCAACCATCTGGATTATTGCAGGTATTATTTTGGGCATCATTTTGCTTGGCTTGCTCAGGTACAAGCCCTGGCGTAAAACAGGCGCTGCCAACGGGAAAGATATTATACACGAAGGGCCAAACAGGAATGCGCAACGGGTGCTTACCGTCGGTTACCTTCCGGTAACCTGTCATCTTACCTGCCCGGTAACAGATTTTGCTTCCAAAACAACTGAATCAAATACCAACTTCAACTCTCATATATTCACCGATTTTCCCACAGTGGTAAGTGCACTGGAGGCGAAGCAGGTACAGGCAACTTTTATGATCGTACCCCTTGCCATGAAACTTAGGGAACAGGGCGTTCCTGTTAAAATTTGTTACCTCGGGCACCGGGACGGTTCAGAAATTGTAATTGCAAAAAATAGTACTGCAAGGAGCCTGGGCGACCTTAAGGGTAAAACGATTGCGATCCCAAGCTTATACAGTAATCAAAACTTTGTTATTCATAAATTGATGGAAGATTATGGATTAAAACCTGCAGACATAACGTTTGTGATACTTCCACCCCCGGACATGCCTACTTCGCTGGCATCGGGGGCCATTGACGGATATTTTGTTGGTGAACCTTTTTGTGCAAAGGCCGAATTAGATGGGTATGGTCGTGTGCTTTATTATGCACGGGATATCTGGCCAAATTTTATTTCCTGTGCCCTGGTGGTACATGAAGATTTGATAAGGGACCACCCGGAAATCGTACAGGATCTTGTTCGTGGTATTGCGGCTTCAGGCGCCTGGGCCGAAACACACCGGGCGGAGGCTGCAAAATTAGTTTCGCCTTATTTCCGGCAGGATGAAAAAATTTTAAACTACGTACTCACCTCCGATCCCCGCCGCGTAAGTTATGTTCAGCTTACCCCTACGGATAACGATCTTCAGCAAATAGAAGACATGGGTTTGAAAATGGGCTTACTTAAAAAAAAGATACCGATGTCAGATTTAATTGACCGCAATTTTGTTCCCAGGGTGATCACGCCGGCGCCTATTGAAACCGCAATTATTCCGGAAAACAAAAATGAGAAACCCAATTAACAGAGATCATCCAGGAACCTGTTTGGAAATGATTTTTTTGTTAACCAGCTTTTATTTTTTTATGGCATCAACATTTATAACTATCGGATGGCGTCCGTCCGCTGGCGGATCAACAGTTGTACAAATGGCATCGATGACATTACAAAGAAGGGGTTCAAAATGATTTCAGCAGTTACCAAGCAGGCAATTTTAATTGCAACGATCGGATATGTTCAATACCTTTATATTTTAAATTAATAATTTATTCATCATCTAAAAAATCTTAAAATGGATGCTAATCAAGATCAGCTAATTGTCAAAAATCAACAAACCATCAAAGGTAACCAGGAAGTGCTAAAGGGCAACCAGGGTAACATTGTAAAAAACCAGGACATCATTAAATCGAACCAGAAAGTAATTGTGGATAATCAAAAGTATTTAAAAAGTAACCAGGCAAAAATACTGGGCAACCAGGACGGAATTATAAAAAACCAAAAGGTTATAATAAAAAATCAAAAAACACTCGACATGATTCTTAAAAATCAGCAAGCTATATTAAAACTGTTAAAAAAATAATACCTTTAATTACATCCAGGTGTTATCGCAGGAAGCATCTTATGAAGAAACAGTGCAGTTTTTAGAAAAGATAAAAACAGCGGCACAGCAATAAATAAAACCTTAACTGAACCGTAGCCCCCCTTAAAGACATATACTCATCCCCCGGTTATCTGCGGGCTCATTGTATGGAACAGGAATAGCATACCAGCGCTATGATACAATAGGTACCTGGTAAACCTGGGTTAAAACAACAGCTCTGATGAATAAGTTACTTTTCATTGTATTGATCCTTTCGCAAAACCTGGTTTCCGGCCAGCCTCCAGTTGAAAAATATGATGTTGATTCCGCTTCCATTGAACAGGCTGGCGTGCCCAAAGGGGAAGTATTAAAATTTACTTTTGAAAATTCCAAAATATTTCCGGGAACATGGCGGGAATACTGGGTATATGTTCCGGCGCAATACCGCCCCGGAAAACCAGCCTGCGTGTATGTGAACCAGGATGGCATTCAATGGAAGGCTCCCACCGTACTTGATAATCTCATTTATCACAATGAAATGCCTGTAACCATTGGCGTTTTTGTAACACCCGGGCGTGTATTGGCCACCGATGCGCAAACAGCTAATGACCGTTTTAACCGAAGCTTTGAATACGATGGGTTAGGCGATGCCTATGCCCGTTTTATTTTAGAAGAAATTTTGCCGGAGGTAGAAAAGCAAAAAACAAGTGATGGCCGTACGATACAATTATCAAAAAATGGTAACGACCGGGCTATTGGCGGATCAAGCAGCGGAGCCATTTGCGCTTTTACTGCCGCCTGGGAGAAACCAAAGGAATTTTCACGCGTGTTTAGCGCCATCGGTACATACATCGGGCTGCGCGGGGCCGATCGTTATTCAACGCTGATTAGAAAATATGAGCCCAAGGCAATCAGGATATTTTTACAGGATGGATCCAATGATCTTAATATTTATGCGGGTGATTGGTGGAAAGCGAATGAAACAATGGAGCGCGCACTTGCATTTTCCGGTTATGAAGTTCGTCATATATGGGGAGAAGGAGGTCATAACGGTAACCAGGGAACGTCCGTTTTCCCTGCGGCCATGCGATGGCTATGGAAAGACTGGCCCAAACCAATAACAACCGGATCTTCGAAGAACCAGTACTTAAGCGATATATTGATACCGGGGCAGGATTGGGAACTGGTTGGCGAAGGATATAAATTTACAGAAGGTACAGCAGCAAATGCCGTGGGAGCAGTATTTTACCAGGATATACCCAATTCAAGAACATATAAAATATCACCTGATGGAAAGTTGTCCGCATTACAGCTGGATTCCAAAAAAGCGAGCGGAACATCCTTTGGCCCTGATGGAAGGCGCTATGCAGTTGCCGGTGGCACAAAGCAAATAATAAGCTATGATGCAAATGAAAAAGAAACAATCATTGCAGATAGCATTCCGGGTAACGACCTGGTGGTTGCAAAAAATGGCAACATATATATTACCGCGCCGGATGGAAGTGAAAGACCCGGCAAGATTTATCTTATACGTCCCAATGGTGAAAAAAAAGTAGTTGATGAAGGATTGAAATTTGCCAACGGTATTGCGCTTACACCCGATCAAACGCAGTTGTATGTTACCGAATCTGCCTCACACTGGGTTTGGATCTATAAAATTAATCCGGATGGTGCACTCTCCTATAAACAACGATATGGCTGGTTGCATGTACCGGATGGCAGCGAGAACGCGTGGCCGGATGGACTTAAATGCGATACCGCCGGCAGGGTGTATGTTACTTCGCGATTGGGTATCCAGGTGCTTGATCAACTGGGGCGCGTAAATGCGATCATACCGGTACCCGGCGGGCAGGCATCCAATTGCTGCTTTGGCGGCCCTGATTTTAGTGAGCTGTATGTTTCATGCGGAGATAAAGTGTATCGAAGGAAATTAAAAGTTCGCGGGGCAAATTCATTTGAGGACCCCAATAAACCTAAAAAGCCAAATCTTTGATGTAAGATCTGTTGGCTGCTTTCAGCGAATACTTTTTTGTAATGCTGTTTATATAAGGAATGATTTTGAAAAGGCGTTTTTCTGTTACCTGAAAGCCTCAGGAAATATTTCCTTCTATGCTCAAAACCTCTTACAAATAAGAGATAAAGAAAGCTAGGTTGGAAATGCAGGGAATGTTCACCTGCCCTTCCGGGATGTTGACCCATCTCACCGGTTTTAACAAAGTCAGGAGGTAATGCCAGACAATGTTTCAAATGTAATTCTCTTCAAAGTTTTATGTAGCTTTAAGCAAAGTTGACTATATGAAAAAACCCATTGCACTGCTATGTCTCATTTTATTTAAAGGAATACTACCCTATGCTCAAATTCCGGAATTAACCGTCCAAACTACATCTCCAGTTGTTGGAGATGCTGTTACTTACCAATATTGTAGTGTGGAAGGTGTAACAAATGGGACAACCGGAGAGCAACAGGTTTGGGACTTCAGTGATTTGAAGGACAGTACAGCGAGCATTGAGTATGAATATGTAAATCCGAGACAAACACCATACGCCAATACTTTTGCAGCAGCTAATATCGCGCGTGTCTCCAAACCAGGGTATGATTCGGCTTATGAGTATTATCAATCAGGATCATCATCCATTTATGAGGTTGGAAATGTTTTTAGTACCAATCCTGAAACCTTCCCACACTTTAAAGTCATACTCAAGTACCCTTTTACGTACAATAGTTTTTTTTCTGATACTGTCTCACAATTATCTCCTGGTTATCAAAGTCCGATTGTCGGCCGGGATACATTGTTTGCAGATGGTTATGGAACACTACAGCTACCAACTCAGACTTTTACTAATGTGCTGCGGGTGAAGTATATCGATGACGGGTCTACCAATCAGCCATGGTCCGGGATACCGGCAACAATGCACAGACGCACAGTTCAATATTTATATTTCGTGCCTGGCTTTCATGGGCCAGTCTTAAATATAACTGAACAACAAATTCAGTATACCTATTATTTTGGTGTGATGCTCCCATTAAATCGATTTCGGAGGATCTCATACGCGAAAGATGCAGTATTACCCATTCAGGTTACATCATTTAAAGGTGTTATTGAAAAGAACAATATTCGCTTGTATTGGACAACGACTACGGAGTTGAATACCGACTATTTTAATATGCAACGTGGTGTTGATGGATTACATTTCCTTAACATTGGCAAAGTTTATGCTTCTAATTTAGTAAACGGATCATCCTATGTTTTTAACGATGCCAATGCAGTTGCAAACCACTCCGTTTTGTATTACCGGATTCAGGAGATTGATAAGGATGGGAAATATTATTATTCTGAAATTAGGCAGATTAAAATGAACAGAGCTTTATGGGTAATAAAGACTTATCCCAACCCGGTGCAAAAGACCTTACAGGTAGTAAGTCAAGGTGAGCCTTTGATTGAAATGCTCGATTTGTACAATGCTGTAGGCATACTTGTTAAAAGATTCCATGATATTAATTCGG
This sequence comes from Ferruginibacter sp., assembly GCA_040007015.1. Taxonomy (GTDB): domain Bacteria; phylum Bacteroidota; class Bacteroidia; order Chitinophagales; family Chitinophagaceae; genus Ferruginibacter. The sequence goes on from JBDTVX010000065.1 coordinate 15,561, forward strand.
GTAAAACTTTCGACTTATCGGCCTTAGCTCATGGACTCTACCTTTTGCAAGGTTACAATAAAGGCCGTAAGATATCTATGACTTTCATCAAAGAATAGCCGCTTCACAAAAAACCTGAGGTAAAAACCTCGGCCAGGAACTAAAAGCGGCCTGTTGACCAAATGCAATATGTTTTAACTGCTCAACAGACTCCAAGAGCAGGAGGGCTGGGTTGCGCATGCTTGGTTGAAGTCTTTTAGGATTTTGGTATGGGTACAAAAATCTGCCCAAAGATAATACAGATTCTGTTGCAAACTACAAATGGTCGATCGATGGAATTAGTGTTGCAAACACGCCTGGATTAAATTATAATTATCGCGTGCCTGGCAATCATGCTATTACTTTAGATATTCAAACCATTAACGGGTGTACCTATTCCATCACAAAGGCTATAGTGATCGATTCCATCTTTAGTAATTTTTCATTGGCTCCTGCAAAATTTTGCGACAGCGGCACTGTTAGTTTTACCAATCTTACCAAACACTATTCTGAAATTGACAATTATGAATGGGATTTTGGCGACGGATCTGTTTTCAATGGTAACAATGCTTCGCATACCTACACGGCCGGGAAAAAATATACCGTAAAATTATTTGGTATTACAACCAATGGGTGTAAAGACAGTACTATTTATATTGATACCATTAAGGTATTTGAACTTCCCCACGCTTCAATTGCAGGAGATAGCATCCATTGCGGGCCCGGAATTTTTTCATACATGAGTGTCGTGCGTGCTGTAGATAATATTATAAAATATCAATGGTTTGTGGATGGTTTACAAACAGGCAGTGCCACTGATCTTTTATACAATTTTAATGCAGGAAATCATATTGTCTTGTTTAAGATTACGACCTTGAATGGGTGTACAGACGATGTCTTTAGGAATATAATAGTTGATTCAGTGAAAGCGGCATTCAGTATCAGCCGGCAAAAATTTTGCGGCGATACCGGGAGTGTTCAGTTTTCCAATTTTACGACTTCCCGTTTCAATATTGTTAAATACGAATGGTTTTTTGGAGACAATACCTTCTCTGCATTAAAAGATCCTGTGCATACCTGCCAACGGGCAGGCTTATACGATGTAAGATTAGTAGTTACATCAGAACATGGTTGTACAGATACTATCATCCGGACCCGCGCAGTTGAAATTTATAACAACCCTGTATCTTCCTTTACCGGTTCGGGAATACACTGTTCACCCGGAATAAAAACTTATAACAGTAATGCAACCGCAAACGATACGATTACTCAATATGAATGGCATATAAACGGAAACATTGCCGGTAATGCGCCCGACTTAAATTATGATTTTTTTCCTGCGGGAATATACACGGTTAATTTAAAAGTCACTACTGGAAATGGTTGCGCTGACGACAACTCACGTCTCGTGATCGTTGATTCAATTAAAACTGATTTCAGGATATTAAACCCGAAAATATGCGGCGATACAGGCACCGTCCGGTTTTTTAATTTGTCAACTTCACGTTTTGATAATAATACTTTCCTGTGGAATTTTGGAGATGGTAGAGCCGCACCAGGTATTGATCCGGTTCATTTTTACAATGTTCCCGGAAACTATATTGTATCACTAACTGCCACTACCGCCAATGGTTGCCCAGCCACCCTGGTATCCACAGATACGGTAATGATCTATACCAAAACCACTGCTGCTATAATGGGCGATATTGAAAAATGCACGCAGAATACACTGGTGTACCGGGCCGGCATACAAACACAGGACGCGGTAATTTCATATACCTGGAAATTGAATAATAGTGTTATCACTAACGCAGACAGTATGTCTTACAATTTTAGTATTGCCGGCAACTATACGGTAGGGTTAAACCTGCTCACGAAATTCGGGTGTGCGGTTACCACGCAAAAGCAGGTGGGCATTCATCCCT
>JBDTVX010000066.1:0-17500 GCA_040007015.1 Ferruginibacter sp.
TGACTACTAATGGTGATGGTTGCAAGAGTGTAAATTATATGGGATTGATACCGGTTTTAATTGAATCTATCAAAACCCTGCAAAAAGAAATTGATGAGCTTAAGCAAAAAATAAAATAACCGTACCACAAATGAGGTATAAGGAATGTTATATTGTTTGCTTTTTATTTCTTTCTCATTTTACATGTCAATTAAAAACATTGGATGAATGGTCACACATCTCTTTTACGCAATTTCAAACAAAATGATTCATACTATCAATATCAATACCAGCAAGGGATCTAAAGAAATTTTAGTTTCCGATATTATCCGGATCGAAGCAAGCAATAATTACAGCAGAATATTTTTTGCTAACAACCTGTACCCCTTGCTGACAAGTAAGGTGTTGCATTGGTTTGAGGATAATTTAAACGATAAAAATTTTATACGCTCACATAAAAGCCACCTGATCAACCAGGAGTATATCCAAACGCTTTGCAGCAATACCAGCCGGGTCGTATTGCACAATGGCGAAACTATTGCCGTAAGCAAAAGGAAATTTACAGAAGTAAAAAAAATATTAGTCTCAAAACATTTACTTAAAGGAATTTAAAAGAAAGTTAATTCATCCATTATTACAATAAACAATTACGCTCCTATAAAATACATGATCATGAAACAAATAACAACCTTAATTATCCTATTTTTTTTAGCACAAAACATTATTGCACAAAATATTGGAATTGGTACGGCATCTCCAACTTCCCTGCTTGATGTAAACGGGCAACTAACTATTGATCAAAAAAATTTTGGCGGATATGGCGGATTACTTATAAAAGGCGATGCCCCGGGTTCAAACTATCCTAATATATGTTTTTCTATTAAAAACAACGCAGCACAGGATATCATTGCAGCATATATTGGCGGCAACATCAACAGCAATACAGCTGGAAGCGAAGCCATGGATATTCATTTTTTAACCAGCAGTTCAGGGCTTGGCGGCCTTGCAGAAAGGTTGCGCATAAAAGACAATGGGAATGTTGGTATTGGTACTCCTGCCCCTGATGGCAGGCTCACGGTAGCAGGAAATACTTCCGTGCCCCAGTTAAAATTGTACCAGGGTACTGCCTCCGACTTTGCCCGCATACGGTTAACGAATATAAATGGAAATACAAATAATCGTTTTTGGGATATTGCGGCAACTATAGATGCGGGAGCTGCGGCCAATGACCGGCTTAACTTTTATAACCAGGCAGGTGGCAATATTTTATCACTTGGTGGAAGCGGCAATGTGGGGATTGGCATCACCAGTCCCGGGGCTTCATTGGAAATCGCAAGAGGTACAGGCAGCAATGGTACGCTAAAGATAAACGGTACAACTTATGATTCCCGTTTTAATAACGGCGATGATGAAAACACACTTATCAGAGGAGGAAAAGCCAGTTCCAATGTTTTTGTTGGCGACAAAGGCAATGGTAAAATTTATATTGGCGGGGGCAGTGGCAACGGCGATGTTGAAATATCAAATGCTGACGCAAACGCAAACATTGAATTAAGACAAACCAATGCAATCAGCGGCGGCACTCCTTATATCGATTTTACCAGTGATCCTTTCCAGGATTATAATGTGCGGTTAATTTTAAATGCAAGCCACGAGCTAAGTATTACCGGCGGCAACTTAAATGTAAATGGCTACACAAAATTGGGCGGCGCGTCTTCACCCGCCATCAAAACGCTGAAACTTACGGGTGTAACATCTCTCGTTCCGGCAGGTTTTGTCATTATACCACACGGTTTAGATGCTTCAAAAATATTATCTGTTAGCATATTGGTTTCTACCCTTACCGGGGATTATGTACCGGCAAGCTATTTCAACGGAACAGGCTTATGGTACAACTATATTATACTGGCCAACGCTATAAAGGTTGTAAATCCTTTATTGGCTATCGATTACTTTGGAATAATCGGCAGGCCACTAAAAATATTTATTACTTATGAAGAATAACATAATGGGATTATTATATAAACGTAATAACCAGTACCGCAAACAGGATGTAAGGAATGTTATATTGTTTGCTTTTTATTTCTTCGTCATTTTTACATGTGACCACTGTTTTCCCCGATTGTTTTTCATTTAAGTTAAGGATAGGATTGTACCTGGCGGATGGTGAAAAGATCATTTCCGAAAAAACATGAAAAAGATAAGTGCATCCAATTAAAATAAATAAATATGAAACATACACTGGCAATATCATTTATTGCAATTTTTATAACAACAACAGCCTTTTCCCAAAGCATAGGCATTGGCACCACCACTCCTGATGCGAGCGCCCAGTTAGATATAAGCAGCACCAGCAAAGGGTTTTTGTTGCCGCGTATGACCGCCGTGCAACGCAATGCGATTGTATCACCTGCAAAAGGTTTGCTGGTTTACCAGACTGATGGCCTTGCCGGATTATACGATTTCGATGGAGCAACATGGAATGTGATTGGTTTGGGTGGGCTTTCCGGTGCCAATACCACACTCAGCAATCTTTTGTCGCCCGTAGCGATAAACCTTCCTTTGCTTCCAAATGCTACCGGCATCCTGGACCTGGGGACGGCCGGTCTTAACTGGCGGAATATCTATTTTTCTGGTAAGCTTTTCAGGCAGGGTATTCCAGTTTTTTATACCAGTAACGGCAATACAGCGGTGGGAGATAGTAGCTTAATTAAGAATACTGGTTTATACAATACAGCTGCCGGTTATCACACGTTGACTAATAATACTTCGGGCGAAGGCAATACAGCCCATGGTTATATGTCGCTGTCAGCAAATACAACCGGCGGATCAAATACTGCAATTGGATACAACAGCTTAAACAGCAATACTACCGGCAGTTTTAACCTTGCCCTGGGAAGCACCTCCATGTCGCAAAACATATCCGGTAGCTACAATACAGCTCTTGGAACCAATACTCTTATAAATAACATGACCGGGGACTTGAATACGGCAACCGGTTTTCAGGCTTTGGCCGCAAATAAGACCGGAAAAAATAACACCGGGATGGGTGCAAATTCTTTGGTTTCAAATACAACTGGAATTTCAAATACGGCTATCGGAAATAGTGCTCTTTCTTCCAATACCGGCGGAAGCCTTAATACTGCTACCGGGGATTCTGCATTATTTCATAATGTGGGTATTTCCAATAATTCTGGTAATCTCAATACTTCTAATGGCTACAAATCCTTATTTAACAATGTTGACGGTAGCTCTAACACCGCAATGGGAGTATCATCTTTGCATGAAAATACCTCCGGCTACCTTAATGTTGCAATCGGAGTTAGTTCCATGTATTTTAATATTACCGGCCTGCGTAACACTGCTGTTGGAGCTCTTTCCCTTTTTTCAAATAACGGCAATAACAACACTGCTGTCGGACATTCCGCACTTTCTTATAATATTTCCGGTAATGGTAATACAGCAATTGGTGATTCTGCTTTGTTGAATAACGATGCCAGTGGTAATACTGCGGTTGGTCACAGTGCTCTTTACAACAACACTTCAGGCAATCATAATATAGCCGTCGGTGACAGTTCCCTGTATAATAACGAAACAGCAAACAATAATACTGCCATAGGCTTTCAGTCTTTATTTAAGAATACCACCGGAGCCGGTAACACCGCGATAGGTTCACGTGCATTAGATTCCAATAGTACGGGTTACTCAAACGCAGCAGTGGGTCAGTATTCTTTGTACACAAATACATCCGGCCATTACTGCACAGCAGTGGGACACTCTTCTTTAGGGCACAATATTACCGGCATTGACAATACTGCGGTGGGATGGGCAGCATTGTTTTTCACCACGGCAGGAAGTAATAATACTGCGGTCGGTTCAGGGGCATTAAACCATTCAGTTACTTACGGCAATACAGCGGTGGGTATGGCTGCATTATTAGGCAATGCAACAGGCTATGGAAATACCGCTATCGGCGATTCTGCCAACATATTCATAAATAATTTCAGTAACACTACCGCTATTGGCTATCATGCAACAGTAGATGCAAGTAATAAAGTGGTAATAGGCAATAGCGATGTTACCTCTATTGGCGGCTATGCCGCATGGAGCAACTACAGCGATAAAAGATTAAAGGCAAATATTAAACCCAGTTCACTTGGCCTTGATTTTATTATGAAGCTGCAACCCCTTACTTATAATTATATCAGCCAGCCTGGTGTGCCCCAGCTTGGATTTTCCGCACAGGATGTATTGGAAGCTGGTAAAGATTGCCCCTTCATCAATGCAATAGTTGACAATTCGGAAGTAAAAAACGGCGGATATTTTTCTCTTCGCTATAACACCTTTGTACCTGCCCTGGTAAAAACCGCGCAGGACCAACAAAAAGAAATTGAGGGGCTTAAACAACAGGTAGCTGAATTAAGACAAATGATAATGAAACTGGCCGATCTGGATAAATCTTTAACTGCTAAAATAAAATAACAATTTATGAAAAAAATAATTATACTGATTATTACCTGTTCATTTTTGGCGGGCAGGTTATATGCTCAATGGACTGAACTCGGAACAGGAGCAAATGCCTTGAACGCAAATTCAATTATAAATTCAATCACATCGGATAGTTCAGGAAATATTTACGCCGGAGGATATTTCTCAAATGGAGCATCTTATACAGAAGGCAAAAGATATGTCGCCAAATGGAATGGATCATCCTGGGAGCAGTTGATTGCAGAAACTTATGCAGGAGGAACTGCTCAATATATAACCAATGTAATTACTGGTTCAGCAGGCAATCTTTACGCAGCTGCGCAGTTGCAATATGGGTCCTATGTTATTAAATGGGATGGTTCATCCTGGTCGGAATTAGGCAGCGGTGTAAATTCATTAAACAATGGCCTAATAGGCGCTATTGCAGCAGATAATGCTGGTAACATTTACGCTGTGGGAGAACAGGGTGTAAATGACCGTAAATACATAGCCAAGTGGGATGGTATAACCTGGTCTGATTTAGGTTCAAGCTACACAAAATTAAATGCATATGGATCAATAACAAAAGTAATAACTGATCCATCAAGGAATGTTTATGCAATAGTAGATACTACCCTCGGGCGTGGGGTTTTTCAGAAAATTTATAAGTTTAACGGAATTGACTGGGTTGAGTTTGGCACTGGTGTCAATGGTACACATAATAAAAATTGGACAATACATAATATTGCCGTTGATATGTCTGAAAATATTTATGCTGCAGTCTCATTTGATAATGGTCCGCCCCTTTATGAGAATGGAACATATATTGCCAAATGGAATGGTGCAAACTGGTTGCAGTTAGGTGCGCCCGGCGAGATTAACTTTTTTGAGATTTATTCTTTAATTGTTGATAAATATGGAAAGGTATATGCTGCTGGCTTAAGTTTAACTGACAACAATGATCAAAATCGAAATTATGTTGCCGTATATGATGGCTCTACCTGGAAGCCACTTTGCGCCGGTAATAATTGTTTGGATGCCAATGCTACAATAAAAGATATTACTTCAGATGCTGAAGGAAATATTTATGCCGGCGGAGATTTTACAGACGGCAATGGTAAAAGATATGTAGCTAAATTTTCACCGGGAGGGCCGCTGCCATTGAAGTTGCTCGCGTTTACTGTAGCACTCCAAAATGCCAACACTGCTAAAGTTCAATGGCAAATTGCAACACCTGAAGACGGTAATAAATATGAATTGCAGCGAAGCTCCGATGGAAGAGCCTTTCTGTCTATAGCTATACAAAAAAATGGTAGCTTAACTTCATTCAGTTACGCAGATAACTCTCTAAGTAATGGCACTTATTATTATCGTCTTAAAATCACGGACAAAGACGGAAAAATAATCTATAGCAATATTGCGATAATAAAAGTTGGTAGTAAAGAGCAAATGATTTCTGCTTATCCTAATCCTGTCAAAAGAGGAGAAAGTCTTCAATTAAGTTTACAAAATATCAAAGCCGGACAAATAGAAATTATAAATGCTGCCGGGCAGGTGATGTATACTAATTCTTCGAAAACAACGGGTAGTATAAGCATTCCTGTTTCAGCGTCATTTGCCACCGGTATATATTTATTAAGAGTTATCAGTGAAAATAAAGTAACAACTCAAAAAATTTCTATAAGATGAAATAGGTGTAATGTTCAATCCATTGGTTATTCTTAGATTTAAATACGCCGAATCAGCATTATGAAAAAACAGTACAGCATTCTAACCGTTCTTTTTTTATTGTTTGCGATACATGCAAATACAAAAGGAAGATCTAAAACCGGCCTGTCATGCACGGCGGTTCACACTGCTTATCCGGCTAAGGTTGCTCCGGTGCCTATTGACACATTATAAATTATATGGACAGGGGTTACGAGTACAGCGTGGGCAACTGGCAGCAACTGGTCTGGTGGTATAATACCAACGGAAAATGATGATATCATAATTCCCGCCGGCACCCCGTTTTCACCTGTCATTTCTAATGGAACAACGGCTTACAGCAAAAGTATCCAGGTAAAAAGCGGCGCAGTTTTCACGATTGCTACAGGAGGTATTTTAAATATTAATAGCGGTATTTCTGCAATTGAAACTCCCTTAATACTTACAACGGAAGCCACCCTGGTAACAAGCGTATCAGCAAGATTGGGCGGCACCATCACCCATACCGGCGATTGCGTGATCGCCTCTTATGGCATTGCTATTTCTAAACACAATAACGCGAAAATTTTCACATTTTCACATTATTTTATTTCTTCCCCATTGTTCAATAACTCTTCCATATCCCTGTCATCTGCAATAATACCTTTTGCTTCCAGCATGCGCATATCTTTTGCATCCTGTAAAAATTTAGAGGCAAAAATAAATTCATTGAGCCGTTCGTTCTTTGAAAAAATAATTTCTTCGTTGTTACCATTCCACTCTTTTTTGCCCTCGTACAAGTATAAAATATTTTCACCGATCTCCATTACACTGTTCATATCATGCGTATTGATCACCGTGGTCATTTTGAACTCTTTGGTGATATCATAAATGAGTTTATCTATTACCATGCTGGTTTGGGGATCAAGACCCGAATTGGGCTCATCGCAAAAAAGGTATTTTGGATTGAGCACGATGGCCCTTGCAATACCCACCCTTTTCTTCATCCCGCCGCTTATTTCCGCCGGGAATTTTTTATGTGCATCTTCCAAATTTACCCTTGCCAGCACTTCATCTGCCCGTTTCTGTTTTTCTGCCCGGTTCATTTTAGAAAACATATCCAGTGGAAACATTACATTTTGTTCCACCGTCATGCTGTCAAACAGCGCAGAGCCCTGGAACAGCATGCCTATTTGCTGGCGCAGCTCTTTCCTGTTTTCATCCGTCATTTCCGTAAAACTGCTGCCATCATAACTAATCTCGCCACTATCCGGTTCAAACAGGCCAACCAGGCATTTTTGTAAAACTGTTTTGCCACTGCCACTTGTACCAATAATCAGGTTGCACATACCGGTCTCCATTACATGACTTACATCATTGAGCACCACTTTGTCGCCGAAACTTTTCTGTATATTTTTGAACTCGATCATATTATCAGGGAGCGGGATTTAATAGTATTTGTGTTAATACATAGTCGGCAAATAAAAGCATAATACAACTAACCACTACACTTTTGGTGCTGCTTCTGCCAATTTCCAAAGCCCCTCCCTTTACATAATATCCATAGTACGCCGGTATGCTGCTGATAATAAAAGCAAACGTGTAGGATTTGATAAGAGCAAAGGTTACGTTGTAGGGAATAAAATTTTGCAGCAGACCCCTGTCAAATGTATCGGTCGATAAAATATGGGATGCGGTGCCTGCAAGACGGCCTCCCCAGATACCCAGCACCATTGATATTATCACCAGCAATGGAATAGTCACCAGGGCGGCAGCTATTTTCGGCATTATTAAATATGCCTTGGTATTGATACCCATTATTTCCAAAGCGTCAATCTGCTCACTCACTCTCATATTACCTAATTCGCTTGCAATTTTACTGCCAATCACTCCCGCCAAAACGATGCAAACAAGGGTAGGAGCAAATTCCAGGATCACAGTATCCCTTACAATTTGTGCAATGGTGGTTTGGGGAATAATAGGACTTACCAGCTGGTAAGCTGTTTGCACCGCACTAACGGCACCAATAAAAACGGAGATGATGGAAACAATGCCTAATGAACCGATACCGATATCGTTACATTGATTCATAAATTCTTTCCAATACATCTTATTATTTTCGGGCTTTGTAAACATGCCCCTTAACATAATAAGGTAGCGGCCAAAATGTGTGAAAAACTCCATGCGGCAAATTTATTGAAAAAAGATAGTAAAAATGATTTTGATATTTAGGGTTGGTTAAAAAATTAAAGTTTATACCTTTTTTAAAAAGGTGTAGCCGTAATTATTTTCTATCGGAAATCAATAATTCTTTCAGGTGCTGGTACATTAACTGGGGCATGGTGGCACATTTTAAAAAAAGCGGGTTATTATTATAATGCAGTGAAAGTTCTGTGGCAAGCTGTATTATTTTTGGTTCGGTAGAAAGCGGATCATCCGCAGCCGCTACCCTCAGATCTCTTAGCCGCTGCCGCTCCGACTTGATACGACGGATGATCTGGGATCTTTCCTCCTGCTGGTATTGCCTGATCACTTCTTTATTCAGGTGCTTTTTTACCAGTTCAACAAAAACGAGATTTTCTTTAAAAAACTGCGGCAGGTAATTATTTTTACTGCCTTCATAAGATTGCTGATCAAAATCTATGGATCGTATCTTAAACTGTACATCATCAAAATCCTGGGTGATATCAAAAATAAAATTATAGCTGCGCATATCGCCCAGCAAACGGATAAAACATCTTTCGTTAAACTTCACAAACTCTTTCGCGATCCTTTTAGGGTTAAATTCGGGCCTTTGCAGGTAGTGCGTTATGAACATATCGCCCGGCACTCCAGAAATATGTTCTTCCACCACCGTGTTGCCATCGATCAGGAAATTCATAAAATTGGGTGACAACAGGTGCTCCAGCTCCATTCCAAAAATGCGGGATGAATCCGCTACTTTGATGTAAAAATAGTCGTATACTTCGTTGTAATTATTGACTATTTTAATCCGGAACGGTTTTGAATTGCCGAAAAGACAGTAATCTATCCGTTCTATGTATAAATGTTCTTCGGCCTGTGTATGCCCGCTCGATTTTAAAATAGAATACATTCTCTTAAGCGTAGCATGTATTTCATCGGTTAAGGAAGGGTTGTAAAAAACAGATTCCCATAAAGTATCCTTACCATTACTATCCAGCACGGGGATGCCCGAATTAAAATGTTTTAGGGTATCATAAGAAACCGGCAAAGACATTTCCCTGCCGTATCTTTTCAGGTATTTTCTGAAAGTTTTGCTGACAGCAAATGAGATTTTTTTTGCGACAGGATGTTCGGTGTTCTCCATACTACTGCTAAATTAAATATGAATTGCGATGACCCTGCTGGAACCGGCCACAACCCAATGTCATTAAGTTAAGCCCCGTTATGAGCATCGTGTTTATAGTTAATCATTATTTTAAGGCTTTGGCTCCGCAGGTGCCACGTACGTTACCAGGCACCTACGGAGCCAAAGCCAGCATTGACGAATAATTCCAAAAACATGATACCCTGATGGGGCACAAGATATTAACTTGATGACATTGGGTTGTGGCCTGTTCTTTCCAAATGGCTATTACCCTATCACCGGTCTGACCTTCCGTGCCGACCGGTGGCAGAATAAGCCACGACCTGTTTCTACAATTCATGCGATTTTCCATTAAATTGCTTCCACCATTTGCTTTTACTAATCGCAGCCTGGGTATCTGTTGCACATTTCAACTGAGCATCCACCACCGCTATCAGTACCATATTGAAAATAGAACGGATGGAACTTCCCAATTGCAATACGTGAACGGGCTTTTTTAATCCCAGTAATACCGGGCCGATAGAATCCGCCCCACCTATTTCCTGCAATAAATTATACGCGATATTGCCTGCAGCAAGGTTTGGGAAGATCAATGTATTCACTTCCCCATCCAATAATTCGGTAAACGGATAATTGTCTTTTAGTGTTTCTTTATTAAAAGCCAGGATGCCCTGAACTTCGCCATCGCAAATCAGTGTAGGGTCCATGGCTTTTACCAGTTCCCTTGCTTTGCGAACCAGGTTGGCCTCCGGTGAATTGCTGCTCCCAAAATTAGAGTAGGAGAGCATTGCAATGCGGGGTACAATATTAAATTGTTTAACCTCTTTGGCGGTGAGTAAAGTTATTTCCGCGAGTTCTTCCGCAGTGGGATTAAAATTGATCGTAGTATCTGCCAAAAACAAGGGGCCGCGTTTGGTCAGCAGGATATACATACCTGCAATTTTTTTTACCCCCACTTCGGTACCGAGGGTTTGTATGGCAGGCCTGATGGTGTCTGGGTAACTTCTTGTTAAACCGCTGATCATACAATCAGCTTCACCGGTTTCCACCAGCATACAACCAAAATAATTCCGGTCCTTCATTATTTTATTTGCTTCATGCCGGTTGGAGCCTTTGCGTTGCCGCCTGGAATAAAATAAATCTGCAAATTGATTCCTCAATTCTTCCGTATCATCTGCTTTGGGATCCATGATGGGCATGTCTTCCACGTCGATACTATTTTCAAGGGCCAGTTTCAAAATCTTTTTCTTGTCACCGAGTAAAATAGGATACCCTACGCCGTCCTCTACTACCAGCTGCGCTACTTTTAATATCTTAACATTTTCAGCATCTGCAAAAACAACACGTTTTGGATCTTTCCTGGCTTTGTTGCCTATTACCCGGCTTAACTGGTTATCTAATCCCAGGCGTTTATTCAGTTCCAGTTTATATGCTCCCCAATCGGTAATGGGGTATTTGGCTACGCCACTTTCCATAGCTGCTTTTGCTACAGCAGGGGCAACTGTTGCCAGCAGGCGGGGATCCAATGCCTTTGGTATGATATAATCAGGACCGAAAGAAATGGTTTTTGCATTGTATGCCAGATTAACGATATCCGGAACCGGCTCTCTTGTAAGGGTGGCCAGCGCTTTTACTGCTGCCAGTTTCATGGATTCGTTGATGGTAGTAGCCCTAACGTCTAAGGCTCCACGAAATATATACGGAAACCCCAGCACATTATTGACCTGGTTAGGATAATCACTCCTGCCGGTAGCCATGATCAGGTCCTTGCGGGCGCCAATGGCCGCTTCATAAGTGATCTCAGGGTTAGGGTTTGCTAACGCAAACACGATGGGGTTTTGGGCCATGCTTTTTACCATTTCCGGGCTTACCACATTGCCTGTACTCAGGCCAATAAATACATCTGCATTTTTAAATGCCTTTACCAGGTCGTAATCTTTATATTTTTCATCCACACAAAAATCTTTTTTCAGATCATCCACACCCTCCCTTCCCTTGTATAAAATTCCCTTTCTGTCAAATACCATAAAATTGCCCGGATTTGCACCTAATGACATATACAATTTCATACAGGATATTGCAGCAGCCCCGGCGCCGCTCACCACTATACGCACATCACCAATTTTCTTTTTCTGTAATTCCAGGGCATTCAGCAAACCAGCGGCGGATATGATTGCCGTGCCATGCTGGTCGTCGTGCATAACAGGGATCTTCAACTGTTCTTTTAATTTTTGCTCTATATAAAAACACTCCGGCGCCTTGATATCCTCCAGGTTGATGCCGCCAAAAGTGGGCTCCAATGCTTTTACGATCTGTACAAATTTTTCCGGGTCCCTTTCGCTGATCTCAATATCAAATACATCAATGTCAGCAAAAATCTTGAATAGAACAGCTTTTCCTTCCATCACAGGTTTACCGGCTTCGGGCCCTATATTGCCCAGGCCCAATACGGCGGTGCCATTGCTGATGACCCCTACCAGGTTTCCTTTGGCAGTATATTTATAGATGTCTTCCGGGTTAGCGGCAATTTCCAGGCAAGGTACGGCCACACCCGGCGAGTATGCTAATGAAAGATCTCTTTGTGTTTTGGATTCTTTGGTGGGTACTACCTCAATTTTACCCGGCTTGCCTTTGGAGTGATATTCCAGGGCCTGTTGTTTACTTAATTCTTTTGACATAATGTTATTTTAATCTCCGGGGAAGATTTTGTAACCGGTTGACGAATTTCAATTAAACACAGCTGAAAGGCAGACGTGTTATTTCCAGGTCCATCGGAACTCACTTCAACGGTAGTGCTGCTATTTGGCTTTTATGGCTGCCTAAAAAAATAGTGGCTTGCATCGTTAAGATAATGATACTTTAAATCCGGGTACCCATTGCTCGAAAGTGCTTTGCTTTCCGGGATACAACCGTTTAAAAAGTTTGTGCAAGGTAAATCATTTACAATGAAGACTGGACAAAAAGGCTTGCTAAAAGTGTATATCCACTTTATATCCTAATATCTATTCAAGATGCCGGTTTTTTCGGGAGCGGTATGGCAAAGTATCATATTATTCAGCATTGGTGGCTCCTAACAGGGCCATCATTCCCATCCCGATCTCGATGGCATCTTCATCAATATTGAAAGTAGGCGTATGCCCTCCAATGGTAATGCCCTTTGTAACGTTGCCAGTACCCAGCCTGAAAAAACAACCCGGAATTTTATGAGAATAAAAAGCAAAATCTTCGGCGCCCATTCTTAACTCGGTTTCCTCTACATTTTCCTTTCCGAGAAAAGATTCGGCTTTTAATCTTGCCGCCGAAGTCAGTTGCTCATTGTTCAGCACAAACGGATATCCTATATCAATTTTAATATCTATTTCCGCCCCCATGCTATGTACCAGTTCCGTGGATTGTTTTTTTATCAGGTCGTGTGCCTTAAACCGCCACGCCTCATTCATGGCCCTGAATGTGCCCATCAGCTTTACTTCCGACGGAATTACATTGGTAGTATTGCCTCCCTGGAAGGATGTAATACTGAGAACAGATGGATTAAACGGACTGTTATTCCTGCTGATGATCTGTTGCAGGCTTACAATTAAATGCGATGCGATCAGGATAATATCGGCTGTATACTGGGGCGCCGCGGCATGCCCGCCCTTTCCTTTGATGGTGATATAAATTTCATCCGCGCTGGCCATTACCATTCCTCCCCTGAAACTAAGTTTACCCGCGGGTAACGTGGTATGTACATGCATTCCGAAAATATTTTGCGGGGCAGGATTTTCCAATACCCCTTCTTTGATCAGGATGCTGGCGCCACCCGGGTTTTTTTCTTCGCCTGGTTGAAAGATGAGTTTTACAGTGCCTTCCCATTCTTCTTTTAATTCGCTTAAGATCTTTGCTGCACCCAGCAGGCAGCTGGTATGTACATCATGCCCGCAGGCATGCATTACTCCCGGCCTGGTTGATTTATAAGGGATATCGTTTTCTTCAATAATAGGCAATGCATCCATATCAGCCCGTAACGCCACCACTCTTTTGCCGGGATTTTTTCCGTGCAATAAGCCAATTACCCCGGTTACAGCTTTTATTTCAAATGGAATATTGAGTGCGCGTAATTTTTCCTGAACAAACCCGGAGGTTTCAAACTCCTGGTAACTCAACTCGGGATGCGCATGCAGGTGACGGCGAATAGAAATGAATTCGCCGGAATATTTTTTTGCAAGGGTCTTTATTTGCTGTTGTAATGATTCACTCACGTGGGTTATTTTTGCAAGAGTAGTGTTGGGCGTTAATGTTCAGAAGTTCCCGGTGAGTAACCTCCAAGGGGTAGCTCACCGGGAACTTCTGAACATTCAAAAATACATTATAAAATTTCCTTTTCTTTATTCTTGTCGGGTTTTATTTCGATGATTTCCGGTACCAGGTAAATGTTGGTAGTAACCATTTTGTTATTTGTGATCTCTTTTTTATATTGATCTGCTTCAGTTTTTTCTAAAAAATTTCCAAATTTCAATTTGATATACGGCGGTTGAAAACTCATATAGACCTTCTGATCCGGGAAGCGTTTTAATAGCCTCGCCCTCAGGTTCATAGCCTGTGCACTATCATTGGTGCTCAGCAGCATCAGTCGGTAGCCTTTGGCGGCTTTTGGGCCCAAAGCAAGCGCCTCATTAAATTCAGCTTCTATTTTGGCTAAAATGTCTAAACGTCCATCTTTAAATACGGTAACTTTTCCTGAAGTCGCCACAGTATCTTTTGGAGCAACGGCCTGAGACTGAATTGTGCTTTTGGATAAAAAAAGAACCGAAATAAAAATTATTTTTTTCATGGTAATTTGCTGGCAAAAACTGTTCCACTTAATTTTTTTGGCCAGCTTCATTTACAATTGAAACGCTGCTGCTGCAACCTAACCTGTCTGCGCCTGCATCAATTAATTGTTTGGCAAAAGTATAGGTTTTTATGCCGCCGCTTGCTTTAATGCGGATATTATCCGCGAGGTGATTACGTAGTAGTTGTACTGCTTCAACTGTAGCGCCTTTTTCTGCATACCCCGTTGAGGTTTTCATGTAATCCACACCCGCAGCACCATATAGGTCGCAGCATTTGATGATCTCTTCATCCGTAAGAATACCAGATTCAATAATTATTTTGATAACTTTCTTTTTATTTTTCACAATCGGCAAAATGGCGTTGATCTCATTGGCTAAAAATTGCCAGTCATTATTTTTTATGGCACTTAAATTAATTACCACATCCAGTTCATCGGCGCCATCAACGATCGCCAGTACCAGTTCCGCCACTTTTGCTTCAATAGCGGAATAGCCAAACGGGAACCCGATTACAGTAGCAACTTTAACCTGAGAACCGGTTATCAATTCCCTGGCTTTCTTTACAAATAAAGGTGGTACACATACTGCTGCAAACTGGTAGTGTATTGCTTCCGCGCATAGTTTTTCAATATCCGCCATTGTTGTGGTGGGTTTTAAAAAGGTATGGTCGATATATGCAGCAATATTCATGTTAAGCGTTTAGATGCCGCAAATTTACAGTTTCGCTACCGTAAAATGAAACGGGGGCCGTTTAAGCAATAAATGATTTGTTATATTTATCTTTAACCATTAATCAATCAAATATTTAGCGGATGAGAAAAACGGCCGTACTGATAGTTTTTTTTGGATTTCTTATAACATCGTTATCCATATATGCACAAAATACCTATCCCGTTAATGATGTCGCCAATCCAAGAGAAGGCTGCTACGCGTTTATCAATGCCACCATTACCAGGAATGCCCAAACAACGCTCCAAAATGCTTCCATGGTGATCCGGCAGGGGAAAATTGAAAGTATCGGTGTTGCCCTTTCAATCCCCAAAGATGCCGTGGTAGTAGATTGCAAAGGGAAATACATTTATCCTTCCTTTATCGATGTGTATTCAGATTATGGTACACAACCGGTAAAAAATGAAGGCCCTGGTTTTGGGCGCTCATCTCAAATGTTGTCTAATACAAAGGGCGCTTACGGGTGGAACCAGGCCATCAGACCAGAAACGGACATTTCAAAATTATTTGTGGTAAACGAATCCAAAGCAAAGGAACTGCGCGGCATTGGTATTGGTACAGTGAATACCCTGCAGATGGATGGAATATCAAGGGGTACCGGGGCCGTGGTAACACTTGCCAATGAAAAGGAAAACAAAGTGATGCTAAAAGAAAAGGCCTCTGCAAATTATTCTTTTGACAAGGGCAGCAGTACGCAGGATTATCCTACTTCATTAATGGGGATGATTGCTTTGCTGCGACAAAATTTCCTGGATGCCCAATGGTACAAAACGAAGCCGGCCGGTGAAGGTACCAACCTGTCACTGCAATCGTTTATCGATAATCAGTCATTACCACAGATATTTGAAGGCAATGACAAATGGAACGATCTGCGGGCAGATAAGGTGGGGGATGAATTTGGTGTGCAATTTATCATTAAAGGCGGTGGGAATGAATACCAGCGGATCAACGAGATAAAGGCAACAAATGCTTCTTTTATCCTGCCGTTAAATTTTCCGGAGGCAATGGATGTGGAGGACCCGACAGATGCAAGATATATTTCACTGGCCGATTTAAAGCAATGGGAGATGGCGCCAATCAACCCGGCAGCATTTGAAAAGGCCAATATCCCTTTCGCGCTTACTTCAAACGGGTTAAAAGAAAACAGTTCTTTTTTTACCAATCTCCGTAGATCAATACAGGCGGGCCTGAGCGAACAGAGGGCCCTGGATGCATTAACGAAAACACCGGCTGTTTTTTTGAATATATATGATAAGGTAGGAAGCCTGGATGCGGGAAAGATCGCGAATTTTTTGATTACCTCGGGGCCGGTTTTCGCGGAAAAGACAGTGATCTATGAAAACTGGATACAGGGAAATAAATACCTCGTTAAAGAAGAAGGCTGGAAAGATCCCCGTGGCAACTATAACCTGGCGATCGGTAATGAAACCTACCAGTTGGAACTGAAGGGTGAAGCAGCTAAACCAACGGCTTCATTGATCGGGAAAGACACGGTTAAGGCAGACCTGTCGATAAATGACCGGTTGGTAAAACTGAATATTGTATTTAAGAAAGATAGTACCGAAACAATAAGATTAACCGGTGTAATAAGCGATGATAAATGGAGTGGCGCCGGTCAATTGGCAAATGGTAAATGGATCACCTGGAAAGCTATAAAAACAGGGGAAATGAAGATAATAGCCGACAGCACAAAAAAGAAAAAAAATGAAGCAGCTGCAAAAATAGAAGGGGTGGTTACTTATCCTTTCAATGGATTTGGATATAAAGAAATGCCAAAGCAGGAAGATATTTTAATAAAAAATGCAACGGTATGGACAAATGAAAAAGAAGGGATCTTAACCAATACCGATGTACTGGTAAAAAACGGAAAAATAGCATTGATCGGAAAGAATCTTAAAATTGCATCAGCAAAACAAATTGATGGCACGGGCAGGCATCTTTCTGCAGGAATTATTGATGAGCATTCACATATCGCTGGTACAGGTAGTATCAACGAATGTTCTCAAAGCGTAACCGCTGAAGTGAGGATCGCCGATGTAATTAATCCCGAGGATGTGGACATCTATCGCCAGTTGAGCGGAGGGGTAACCAGCAGCCATATCCTTCATGGCAGTTGTAATACTATTGGCGGGCAAACGCAGTTAATAAAATTGCGCTGGGGAGCAAACGCGGAGCAGTTGAAATTCGCTAACTGGGATCCCTTTATAAAATTTGCGCTGGGTGAAAACGTGAAGCGTTCTTCGTCATCCAACAATCCGCGTTTCCCCGATACAAGAATGGGAGTGGAAGAAGTATTGATGGACGCTTTTACAAGAGCAAGGGATTATGAGAAAATGGGACCGGGCAAAAGAAGGGACCTTGAGTTGGATGCCTTGGCGGAGATATTGAATAAAAAGCGCTTCATTACCTGTCATTCTTATGTTCAAAGCGAGATCAATTCACTGATAAAAGTGGCGGATAAATTTAAATTTACGGTCAATACATTTACGCATATCCT
>JBDTVX010000067.1:0-17491 GCA_040007015.1 Ferruginibacter sp.
GATATTGTATGGGCCATCAATCCTGCCAATGACGCATTGGATAAGATCATCCTGCGTATGAAAGAGTTTGGAAATGAACTATGCGAACAAAGTGGAATTCAATATAATTTTGACGAACAGGGCGATCTCCTAAACGTTACTTTACCACTAAGACAGCGTAGCGACCTGTACCTTATCTTTAAAGAAGCATTGAACAATGCGGTAAAACACAGCGAAGCCAAAACTATATATATTCTTATGAAAAAAGAAGCCGGCAATCTTCATCTTACTATTGCAGATGATGGTAAAGGGTTTAACACAAGCCATTCCTCCAGGGGCAATGGTTTAAAAAACATGAGCAGCCGTGCCGTGGAGATCAACGCAATTTTAAAAACTCATTCAGTTGCAGGCAACGGAACAAATATTACTTTGGATATTCCCATCACATGATCTGGGTATATGCCGCTATCTCTTTTTTGCTTAAGTTGCATCAACAGTGTCAAATATAAATAAAACCTGTAATGTCCTTTTCTGTTTGCATTTACGAAGACAATAATAACCTGCGGGAAAGTCTCTGTAGCCTGCTTTCTCTTACAGAGCAATATCAGGTAGAAGCGGCATTTGCTGATTGCCTGGATATAGAAAAACAAATAAAAGCGCATCATCCGGATATTATATTGATGGATATTGACCTGCCAGGGCTTAACGGCATAGAGGCGGTAAAAAAAATACGCAGTTTTAACAAGGAGGCACAGGTAATCATGCTTACTATTTTTGATGACGATGAACATGTTTTTGCAGCATTGCACGCAGGTGCAAACGGGTACCTCCTTAAAAAAAATATCTCTGATAAATTAATTCCTTCCATACACGATGTGCTCAATGGCGGTGCGCCCATGAGCCCGGCGATAGCAAGGATGATTATCGATAAAATGCAGGTACAGCCTGTACCCCAGGCTGCCGACTATCATCTGACTGCGCGTGAAAAAGAGATCCTTTCCTTTCTTTCAAAAGGCAACAGCCATAAAATGATCGCAGCTGCTTTAGGGATAAGTATAGAAACGGTTCGCAGCCATTTAAAAAAAATCTATGATAAGCTGCATGTTCATTCCCAAACAGAAGCTTTAAGCAAAGCATTTAACGAAAAGCTGGTGTAAGAAATCTTTCCTGTACACTGTAACCAGCGCGCATCTTTTTCCAAGCAATCATTATAAAACGGTTATTCAGCTCTCACGGATTTCAAAACCTGTGAAGACCAATGGCCAAACTGTCCGCCAGAAAAAATATCAAATTTATTTTGTTTCACATGGCCTTTTCTGTAGACCGGGATTTTTATGCGCTAACCATTTTATGGGATTGTGAAAGATAACCGATTTTATCAATTTTACGGCATCAAACGAATATCAAATGCAGGCTGTGCAACAATTCACCATGCTCTTTTATTTTTTATTCACTTTTCAATAAACAAAACTTTATGAAAATGATTTTTATTAAACCTGTTTTTGCGTATGCAAAACATTTATTTTACCATTTTTCCGGGATGAAAAAAATGATCATGCTTTTCTTAATGTGTTGCGCAGGCAGTGCTATGACGCAGGTAACATTTGTAAAGAATGTTCAGATCGGTACACCGGTATACCCGGTAAACGGTAAATTGTTATTTGCAGGCCTGGATGAGTACGATTATTGGCAGCTGTGGGTTTCTGACGGCACAAATACCGGCACTACGCTTTTAAAGTCATTTTACGGGACATATATCTCACATGGCGCTATGTACCAGGCTGACAACATAGGATGGAGACATTACGAACCAATTGTGTTCAACAATGAGTTATACTTTTTTGCCGATACTTTTTCTTCAACATATGGCGGAACGGATCTATGGAAAAGCGATGGCACCGTAGCGGGCACGGTTGTGGTAAAGCAACTGGCTGTGGAATGGGAAGGGGGTCCTTTCAGCGGTGGCCTGCCGTCGTTATGTGTCATGAATAATTCATTATACTTTGCATGTGGTAACAATTCAAATGGCGTAAACCTCTGGAAAACAGATGGTACAACCGCAGGAACCACCAAAGTGATAAACCTTGTGAGTGCCGATTTTACCGGCTGGGGTCCCGCACATTTGGTTGCTTTCAATAACAATATTTATTTTACGGCAAATGATGACATCAGTGGCCCGGAGGTATGGAAAAGCGATGGTACCGCTGCAGGAACTCATCTCCTTAAAGATATTTTTCCCGGCCAGGATGGCGTGGAGGGCCGCTATTCAAATTATTCCGGTATCAATCCTCAATTCACCGTTAGCGGCAACTATCTTTATTTTACCGGCTATAAAAATGACGACTATAATTTTTTTAATTTATATCGCACGGATGGCACAACAGCCGGAACCATACGATTGGATACAAATATATTTGTAAGGGATGAACAAACCTATTTTCGCCCCTTCCAGGCCGATGCGAATGGTACTTACTTTTTTACCGGGTACCCCAATGCCAGCACGGTAGGAACCTCTGCCCTTATGAAAAGCGATGGTACTGTTGCCGGTACTGCTGAAATAATGACAAATAATAATCTGAAAGCTACCGGGATATTTACGGGATTTAAAAATAAATTATACTTTGCCGGCGCACAGGGCATCAACGCTTCACATCAATACGGGCTTTGTGTAAGTGACGGCAGTACCGCCGGTACATCGATGGTCTTTCCCTTTCCCTATGCCAGCAGCACTCCTGAAATCCAGGATTTTTTAAACACCGGCAACTCCCTCTTCTTCAGGGCATTGATGTTTACCGGCAGTTCTACCCAATACCTGGTAGTACAAACCGGAGGTACTACAGCCAGTACAACTATTCATTTTGGTGCTTCATCTTTAGGAGGCCCCGTGTTATACAATGACAATATTTATTTTTATGGTAACGATACGGCCTCCAATACCTATTCAACGTCAGGATTATATAAGCTGATCCCTGTACCGGATGGAACCTTACCTGTTACTTTAACCAATTTTACTGCTGTGTTTAACAGTAGCAAAAAAGCAGAGCTGAAATGGCAAACAGTCAATGAGATCAACGCCAATTATTTCTCTGTTGAACGCAGCGAAAATGGAAATATTTTTTACGAAATAGCAAAAGTGAAATGCGGGAACAACCCGGCTGGCAATAATTATAGCTATGAAGATATCCCGCTTTCAAATGAAACCATTTATTATCGCCTGAAGGAAGTGGATACAGATGGAAAATTTACGTACTCAAAAACTGTCACTCTCCACCAGGATTTTGCAGGATCCATAAAAATTATTCCTAACCCTGCCTATAAAAATTGCACGATATATTTCGAAGCCATTCCCAAAGACAAAGCTGTTTTAAAAATATTTGGTATGGATGGCAGGCAGCAAAAACAAATAATGTTAAAGGCAGCGCAGACGGCTGCAAAGCTTGATCTGTCTTCATTTGCAGCCGGTATTTATTTATGCAGGCTGGAGATTTCAGGTAAAACATTTACTCAAAGACTTATTGTGGCGAGATAAAAGCAAGCACACTGCATCGTTTGCTTTATGGTATTGGTCAAAATTTTTTTTCCGGATAAAAAAACCAAAAAATTTCAAACCTGCCTGCGTAATGCAGGCAGGGCAAAAAAACAACTAAAAACTTTGTACCCGACCGGAGGAAATTTAGTTGCAACAGGTGTCGTAATGGTCATAGACGGGAAAGAATGCTATCAGTCCCCACCCTCCCTGCGATTAAGTTACCCGTTCAATAAATTGTTTATTATGAAAAAAATATTTTTTGCCCTTCCTGTATCATGTTGTTTATCAACAGGCTTCTCCCAAAACGTTGGTATCGGCACTACGGCACCAGGGTTTAAACTGGATGTAAAATCAGGGAGCATCAATACTGATTCTTTTTATCGCATCAACACTTACCCGGTAATTTCAATAAAGGGCACTGGAAATTATTTTGCAGGGAAAAACGCAGGGTCCAATAATAATACAGGTTCGTTTAATACAGCAACCGGCGATGTCGCTTTGTTCTCGAATACTTCCGGGATCGACAATACCGCATTGGGAAGTAATGCGCTTTATTCAAATACTACGGGTCTTCAAAATACATCCATTGGAAGTTTTGCTTTAAATGCAAATACTACCGGTTCCGGAAATGCCGCAACCGGCTATGCATCCTTACTACGCAATACTACCGGGCGCGAAAATGCGGGTTATGGGTATCAGTCACTTGTAGCAAATATTACCGGGTCATACAATACCGCGATAGGTATCAACGCGGGCGTTTCTTCGGGCAACTTATCCTATGCAACCGCCGTAGGTTACCAATCCAAGGTCAATTGCAGCAACTGCCTTGTATTAGGAGGAACTTTAACATCCCGGGTCAATGTGGGTATTAATAATTCCACACCCCTTACCGACCTGCACATTATCCAGCACACTGATGCAGGCGGTGATAAGGTTAGGGGAATAAGGTTACAAAGATCCGTTAATACCAATCACTGGCGAACCATGATCGATCCCTCCAATAATTATATTTTTGAATACAATGATGCCCTTTACTCTTACATAGAACCGGTAGGAGGCACATTTGTAAATTCTTCAGATGCCCGCTTGAAAAAAGATATCATTCCCCTGGATAACGTACTTTACAAATTGATGGCATTAGTGCCAAAAGCGTATCATTACAGCGTTAATAAAAATACGGACCCCTTGTTGTACGGCTTTATCGCACAGGATGTGCAAAAAATTTTTCCTGAATTTGTAAAGGAACGGGAAGACGGATATCTTGGAATCGCCTACAGTAATTTTGGCGTGATAGCTATTAAAGCCATACAGGAGCAGCAGCAGGAAATTGATCAATCAAAAAGACTAAATGAATTACAGCAAAAACAAATTGATGAGTTGAAAAGACAAATTGAATTGCTGATAAAAAATAAATAATTTTATGAAAAAAATATTTTGTATTCTTTTTGTTACCACGTATTTATCTGAAGCCTTTTCTCAAAACATAGGTATCGGCACAACCACACCTGATCCCAGCGCTGCACTGGAAATAAAAAGTACTACAAAAGGATTTCTTACACCGCGTATGATCGTAAACAGCCGGCTTGCAATATCCGGCCCAGCTAACGGTTTACTGGTGTACGATACGGATTATGATGGTTACTGGTACCACAACGATACCGGGTGGGTAGAAATCGAAACCGTTGATAAGCTCAACGGCTGGGGGCTCAAAGGAAGCGGGGCCATCAACCCTGCTGCAAATTTTATAGGCACTACAAATAACCAGCCTTTACATTTCAGGCTCAGCAATCAATGGGCAGGGGAATTGAATCCCGTCACACAAAATTATTCTGTAGGGGTAAATGCCGGGAAGCACGTAACAACGGGACAGTATAATATTGCCATCGGGGACAATGCGCTTGATACCAATAAGACGGGCTCCGATAATATTGCTATAGGAACAAATGTGCTTACAAACTGCACGGGCGGCGATAACACAATAGTTGGCAGTTATGCTTTTGAAAAGGCGCAGGGTAGCTATAACACTGCCGTAGGATTTATTACCTTTTCGCGTACGAATGGTGGAAATTATAATACAGCATTGGGTGGACAGGCGGGGTTGCTTGGTTCGGTTAATTTATCCTATGCCACTGCTATCGGCTCAAATTCTTTGGTTGGCTGTAGCAACTGCCTTGCGCTCGGTGGACAGGATGATGGTACGAATTTTTCATCTCCCTCATTTGTTGGTATCAACAATGCCATCCCGGCTTACAGCATGGATATACAACAGATCAATAACAGGGGTATCGTGCTCAGGCACCCTTCGGATAATAATAGCCTCAATACCTGGGAAATTTATCATGCGCCTAACCCTTATGCAAATCTTCCCAATCTTGCATCCGACCTGGTTTTATTTTACAATGGATCGCCTGTTGGAGCATTCAATAATTCAAACGGCGCCTACACGGCATTGTCGGATGAGCGAATGAAAACCAATATTGAAACAATGCCTTCGATGATTGAAAAAATAAAATTATTGAAGCCCCTTTCTTACCATTATATCAATAACAATACTTTCAATAAACAAAGCCTGGGTTTCCTGGCACAGGACATAGAAAAGATATTTCCCCAATTCATCCATATCATTAATACTGAAGGCAAAAATATTGATTATGAAAATGTATTAGCCGTTGATTACAGCGGCTTTGGCACGGTGGCTATAAAAGCAATACAGGAGCAGCAAAAGATCATACATCAGCAACAGGATCAAATAGACCAAATAAAAGAATTGATCGAACTATTAAAAAAGAGGAACTAATATTTTAAAGAAATATTTATGAAACAAATATGCTGCGGAACATTGTTTGCTATCATACTCAATTTTACAGGCGCCGATATTTTTTCACAACGGGTAGGTATTGGCATTGCAGTACCTGATGCGAGCGCAATCATGGAAATAAAAAGCGGCTCAAAGGGATTACTGATCCCGCGAATGCAGACTCCGCAACGTCTTGGAATTGCCAATCCTGCCATAGGGTTAACACTATTTGACCTTACTACTAACAGTTACTGGTACCACAACCATGCGGGTTGGACGGAAATTGCATCGACCGCAAATACGTGGAACCTGGACGGTAACAGTAACACAGATTCCCTGGTTAATTATTTAGGCACAGCCGATAATCAGCCATTCCGGTTACGGTTAAATAATCAATGGGCAGGTGAATTGAATCAGCTTACTAATAATTATTCCCTGGGGCAGGGTGCCGGTAAAAATTTTACCACCGGAAATGCCAATGTTGCTTTTGGCCAGGATGCGCTCGCGACAACTAAAACCGGTTCGTCAAATGTTGCTATAGGGACTAAAACGCTGTTTTCAGGCAATGGCAATTTTAATACCGCCATTGGAGACATCGCGCTCTATGAAAACACCGGAAGTTACAATACCGCTATCGGATCATCCGCCTTATTCTATGCCGAAACAGGAAGTTATAATTCCGCCATTGGATACGAGGCTGGTACGGACGTCACTCATACTAATATTTCCTATGCCACTGCGCTTGGTGCCGGTGCACTTGTAAGTTGCAGCAACTGCATGGTGCTGGGTGGCACGGGGATAGCAAAAACTTATGTGGGCATCAATAATGGAATACCTAAGTACAGTTTAGACATAAAACAAATTGACGGAAAAGGCATTGCCCTCCGGCATGTGAATGACCAAAGTTACACTCCCTCCTGGGAGATATATCATTCGCATAACGGATCAAATAATAATCTTTTACTTCGGTACCATGATGTGATCGTTGGATCATTTAGCAACACCAGCGGCGCTTATGCCGGTATTTCGGACAGGCAACAAAAAATAAATATCCGTTTGCTTCCAGGTGTACTTGAAAAAATAAATCATTTACAACCTTCACTTTATTATTATCGCAATCAAAACACCGCAAATAAAAACATGGGTTTTATTGCGCAGGATGCAGAAAAAATATTTCCTGAACTGGTTCATCCTATTAATATTAAAGAAAAGGGTTCTCAATATGAGGAATTATTAACCATGGATTACAATGGTATTGGGGTACTGGCAATAAAATCGCTCCAGGAACAGCAAGAAATGATTGACCGGCAGGAAGATGAGATTAATCAATTAAAAAAGGAGGTTGAAATATTACTAAACAAAAAATAGCTAATCCAATTTTATTATGAAAATAATTATACATACCATCTTCCTGCTGCTTTCAACTGCGGACTGTATCGCCCAGTCTACCGGCATAAATACGATAGCACCAGATGGGAGTGCCGCTTTGGAAATAAAAAGTACTGTAAAGGGATTGCTTATTCCGCGGATGTCATCAGCGGCGCGTATGGCTATTCCTGCGCCAGCAACAGGACTTTTAATTTATGATTCATCTGCTGATGCCTTTTGGTATCGTAATAATTCAAAATGGTTGGAAATGTCAACGCATAGTGCCGCATGGAGGCTGGATGGTAACGCCAATACCAACCCTGCCTATAATTTTTTAGGCACAACCGATAACCAGCCGCTACGCTTTCGGCTGGCAAATAACCGGGCTGGTGAATTTAACCAGTTAACGCACAATTATTCTTTGGGGGTATTTACCGGTAAATCAAATTCCACTGGTAACAAAAATATTGCGATGGGCGACCGGGCATTGTTTTCAAATACAGAAGGGAATAACAATATTGCCATCGGCCAATATGCGCTCTTTGATAATATTAATAACGGGTTTAATTATAATTCTGGCGGTACGGCAATAGGAACAGATGCGCTATTACACTCCACGGGTTATGAAAATACTGCTGCCGGCGCTTATGCACTGTCTGAGAATGTTTCCGGCAAAAAAAACACTGCCCTGGGTTACAATGCAAATGTAGGTTCTATGCACAACCTGTATTACGCTACCGTTATCGGCGCCAATTCATTTGTGAATTGCGACTATTGCATTGTATTGGGCGGCACCACTTTTAATGGGAGCCACACTTATGTTGGTATTAATACAAAAAACCCTGCATTCAGTCTTGATATTAACGAGATCAATAATACAGGGATTGCCCTTCGGCATCCGAGTGACAACAGCGGCAATAATGTTTGGGAGATCTATCATGCGCCCAGCCCTTACGCCAACCTTCCTTCCCAGGCAGGTGACCTTATATTGTTTTATAATAATACTCCCCTCGGCGGATTTGATCATTCAAGCGGCGCTTATTTTTCTATATCGGATGAGCGCATGAAAAAAACTATTCAACCGATGCAAGCCGTAAAGGAAAAGATAAAATTATTAAAAGCATCAGCCTATGAATATATAAATAATAACCCGGCCCAGCGGCAGAGCATTGGTTTTATAGCCCAGGATATTGAAAATATTTTTCCACAACTGGTTTATCATAATTCAGACGAAAAAAACTCCGGAGAAATGCTAACACTTGATTACAGTGGCTTTGGGGTACTCGCAATAAAAGGGGTGCAGGAGCAGCAGGAAATGATAGAACGGCATCAAAAGCAAATTGATGAGTTGAAAAGACAAATTGAATTGCTGATAAAAAATAAATAATTTTTATGAACAAAATATTTCTGCCGCTTATGATCAGCCTGGTTGTATTGAAATGCTTCTCACAAAATGTGGGGATCGGCACTACCACACCAGCGTTTAAACTGGACGTAAAATCAGGAAGTATCAATACTGATTCTTTGTACCGCATCAACACTTATCCCATACTATCCATAAAAGGCATTGGCAATTTTTTTGCAGGAAGAAATGCAGGTTCCAACACGACGGGTTTGTATAATACAGCAACCGGGTATTTCGCGTTATTCTCGAATACGGCAGGTAATGAAAATACGGCAAGCGGTGGTTTCGCATTGTATGTAAATACAACAAGGTTCTGATAATACCGCTACCGGATATCGGTCACTCAGGAATAAAACAATTGGGCAGTATAATACCGGAAATGGTGATGCGTCACTTCTTGCTAATACTACCGGTTCTTATAATTCGGCCACAGGGTCATTATCTATGTATTCCAACATTTCAGGTGCGTCTAATACTGTTTACACCGGGTTTATCGCGCAGGACGTTGAAATTGCTGCCAAAAAGATAAGCTATGATTTTAGTGGGGTAGATGCTGCTAAAAATGATAAAGATTTATATGGCCTGCGTTCTGCCGATTTTGTAGTGCCACTCGTAAAAGCGGTGCAGGAACTTTCAGCGCAAAATGAACAACTGAAAAAGCAAATCGGGCTGGTGCAAATCCAATATGAAGAATTGAAGAAAGAAATTGAATTAGTTGCTATAAAAAAATGACGGCCTCCATTTCCCCAAAGCAGATAATAATTGGTAATTTTATGTGTATGAAAGATTCAATAAAAAAACCCGTATTCAATAAGCGTATCTTTTGGGATGTAAATTTTGAGGCGATTGATTATGATAAAAAGGCCGGCTTTGTAATAGAACGTGTTTTTGAAAGGGGTGATGTGGATGATATCCGGCAGTGCCGCCGGTATTATGGAGATGAAATTATCAGCAATACTTTAACTAATGCCAGGTGGCTGTCTCTTGCTACTATTTGCCTGGCAAGTGCCTTGTTTAATAATCAATTAACAGATTACAAATGCTACAATACGGCACAATTGAACCCCACGCATTGGATGTATTAAAAGGGCTGATGCAAATTCCTGCATTAAATGATTTTTATCTTGTGGGTGGAACTGCCCTTGCATTATATTTTGGTCACCGGCTATCGGTTGATCTTGTTTTATTTTCAACAACTGAATTTAACATTGAATCATTAATTGCACCCCTGCAGGAAAGTTTCCGGGCTTTGCTTACAGGAGCACCCACAATCCCATTGGGTTGTTTGGAAATATAGATGATATCAAAGTTGATTTTATAAAACACCATTATCATCCTGTAATAGACAAATATGTAATGGAAGATGGATTAAGGTTATTAAGGATTCCAGATATAATGGCTATGAAAATAGCTGCTATTATGAAAAGAGGAGTAAAAAAGGATTTTTGGGATATTGCTGAATTGCTTCATCACTATACGGTTGATAATTTTATCAGCTTTTATACCAAAAAATACCCCAGCCAGCAGTTACTGATTTCCGTTCCTTTTGCGCTAACTTATTTTATTGATGCTGAAGAAAGTGAGGACCCCGTCAGCATGAAGGGGCAGACATGGAAATCAGTAAAAAAATTTATCCAGCAACAGGTAAATGATTTTCTTAAATAAACACCCCATAGCGCTAATTGAAAAATGTAGGAAAGAAAGAAACTGCGAATAAAACACTTTATTTACTCTACTTACTTTATGTACTCTATCAACTTTATTTACTCTATTCACCTCTCCACCCCCTACGCTGCCCATTCCCCCTGCCCCTGTCTTACGATGCTCCATTCATCCGTAGTACAATCAATTATCGTGGAAGGTATCATTCCACCAATGCCACCGTCAATTACAAAATCAACCAGGGATTCAAATTTTTCATAAATAATTTCCGGATCCGTATAATCTTCTACCATTTCGCCCGGCAGGGAAGTACTTAAAATTGGATTCCCTAACTCATCCAAAATATGGTGGCAAATAACGTTACCGGGTATACGAAGTCCGATGGTGCTTTTCTTACTTTGCAAAATTTTAGGCACCAGCTTACTGGCAGGTAAAATAAAAGTATAGGGCCCGGGCAGATAATTTCTCAACATCCTGTACAAAGGCGTATCAATGCTTTTTGTATAATCGCTTAAATGGCTTAGATCGCGGCAGATAAAAGACAGTTGCGCCTTTTGGGGATCTATGTTTTTTATTAAGCAGATCCTTTCTATAGCCTTTTGTTGCCTGATATCGCAACCAAGCCCATAAATTGTATCCGTGGGATAAATGATTATTCCGCCGTCTTTCAGGCATTCCACCACCTGTTTGACCAATCTGGGCTGTGGATTTTCCGGATGTATTTGTACCAGCATAATTTTAGTTTTTGTTCTTAAGGATTTTGGTAATGGCGCCTTGCTTATGATTGTAAACAAACATCTTGCCGGTCATATAGAACTTATTTAACTTTTATTCTCTTATCATTAAAAAAATAATTCAATGGCCGCTATACCTATTTTTTATTGCCACAAATGCATGGATTAACACGAATAAAGGCTCCGTTAAAAGAATTCGCCAGCACCCATGGATTTGCGGCGAATAATAAATTCAGCCAGCATCTCCATATTTACTGATAAAAAAACACCGCTTTTCTGCTAACCTGATCCTGTGGCGCTTAACTGACAAACTAAAATTGTTGCTTACTGGCCATTACACTGTAGAAACCACTACTTTTGCAACAATTTTAAATATTAATCCCTGCCTGCAGGTTGGTAAAATTAACAAAATATCATGTCTTTAATCTCAGTTGGTACCATGGCTTTTGATGCCATTGAAACTCCTTTCGGAAAAGTGGATCAGATTGTGGGTGGTTCGGGAACTTATGTAGCCTATGCAGCCTGCAATTTTGTTACCCCTATTCAGCAAATTTCTATTATCGGTTACGATTTTCCACAGGAAGAGCTGGAGGAACTAAAAAAGAGGGGTGTACAATTAGACGGTGTAGAAGTGGTACCAGATAAAAAATCATTTTTCTGGAGTGGGAAGTACCACCTGGATATGAATACCCGGGATACCCTGGTCACCGATCTGAATGTATTGGCAGATTTTAACCCGGTAGTGCCTGATAGCTACCAGGGTGCGGAATTTTTAATGCTGGGAAATTTATCGCCTAATATACAATTGAGTGTGATCAATCAACTAAAAGTAAGGCCAAAACTGATTGCAATGGATACCATGAATTTTTGGATGGACATAGCATTGGATGAATTAAAAGAGGTGCTGAAAAAAATTGATGTATTGATGATCAATGATGGCGAAGCAAGGCAATTAAGCGGACATTTTTCTTTGGTAAAGGCAGCCCGGACCATACTGGAAATGGGGCCTAAATTTTTAGTAATAAAAAAAGGGGAGCACGGAGCATTATTATTCCACGAAAATCATGTTTTTTTCGCTCCTGCATTACCGCTGGAAGAAGTATTTGATCCAACCGGTGCTGGCGATACATTTGCAGGGGGCTTTATCGGATATCTTGCAAAAACCCGGGACATCGGTTTTGAAAATATGAAAACCGCCATTATTGTTGGGAGTGCCCTGGCAAGTTTTTGTGTGGAAAAATTTGGTCCCAACAGAATGAAGGAAATTACCAAGAAAGAAATAGATGAAAGATTGGCTGAATTTGTGCAGCTGGTTAATTTTGAAATTGACCTGGTATGATAACCGGGTGATAGTATTGTGGAAACCGAAGCTGATTGCCTTCGGTTTTTTATTGGGGAAAAATTGCAGGATTTAAAAATGAATGAGTTGTTTTTTATATTTTTACCAGCCTTGCACATACGCCGGATTTTATAATAATGCGGGGAAATATTGAACATTTCTTTTGAGTTGTAAAAGACGGGGAATAAAAGCTGGAATTTTAAAATAGCATAAATAAAAAATACATGTTGGAAATTATCGCGCTTATTATTCTTTGTAAGAAGAATGGAAATTTAGCTATGCAAAAAGGATTAAAACCCGGTAACTGGAAATGGTATACCGTGTTGGCATGGATCATTACAGAAATGATCGGTGTAATGTTGGGAATCGTATTGTTTGGGCAGGAAAATATAATTGGCATCATGTCTTTGGGCCTGGTAAGTGCTTTTGGGGGTTACCTGTTTATAAAATTCATGCTGGATAAAAAGCCCGACCCTTTTGATAAGGAAATTGGCGGGATAGGCGTAGACGACCTGCATCCGCCCCGGAAGTAATGATATAATTTTGAATATGAAAGCCTTTTGTGCTTCTTTGAAATCTTTCATATCATATTTTAAAACCCCGGCCCCTTTAAAGCGGCCTCTTTTTTATCAGCTTTTTAGCATTCTTTAAGTGATTTATCTGCTATCAATCACTTACTTTGTCGTTTAAAAAAACAGAATTGATTGGTATGACAAAAAATAAACTTTACCGGAATATTGTATCCCTGCTATTACTTACTGCTACCTGCAATTGTATCCGGGCCCAGCGTATTGATTCCCTGCTAAATATATTGGACACAAAATACCCGCAGGAAAAAATTCATTTGCATTTGGACAAGGCTTATTATAACGCAGGGGAAACGATCTGGTTTAAAGCATACCTGGCTGCCGACAATCTTCCGGTTGCCATCAGCAAAACGGTGTATGCGGAATTGCTGGATGATAAGGGCAGGGTGTTGCAAAGAAAAATGATGCCGGTATTGGAATCAGGCGCGGCCTCTAATTTTGACCTGCCTGATACCCTACGTGCCTCCCGCTTATTTATAAGAGCCTATACTTCCTGGATGCTGAATTTTGATTCTTCCCTGGTATACCTGAAGCCAATACAAATAATACCCGCCAAAACCGCCTCAAAAAAAGCGCCGCAGGCTTTAACTTACAGTGTTCAGTTTTTCCCGGAAGGCGGCGACCTGGTAAATGATATCTCCTCCAGGATTGCATTTAAAGCCAACGATAACCAGGGCAAGCCCGTTGCAGTTAAGGGAGATATTGTGGATGGGAAGGGCAAAAAAATAACATCGTTTTCGCCGGTACACGACGGTATGGGATACTGCGTTTTAAAACCAGCAGCGGGAGAAAAGTACCGGGCTATTTGGAAAGATAAAAAAGGCCTGCAACATGAAACAGTATTACCGGAAGCCAAAACGCAGGGCATGGTGCTGAGTACCCATCTTTCAGACAATCAGCTAAATTACACACTTACAAGACCGGATAGCGTGGATGCTGTTTATACCACTTACTATGTAGTAGCCCAAATGCAGCAGCGTTTGGTATACAGCGCCCGGATAAACATGACAAAAAAAACGAGCATTACCGCACCGCTCGACACAGACAGCCTGCCCAATGGCGTTCTGCAGCTAACGGTTTTCAATGCGGCCCAGGTGCCGGTTGCCGAACGCGTTGTTTTCATCAATCACGATAATTATTTTTTCATAACCGACCTGCATTCAGGAGAAAAGAACCTGGGCAAACGGGGCCGCAATACTTTGCAGGTTGATGTAGGCGACGTGTTATTGTCAAATTTATCTATCTCGGTTACAGATGCCGGCCTTAACCCGGTTACCGAAAATGAAGAAAATATTTATTCGCAGTTTTTATTAAGCTGCGATCTGAAAGGATATGTTTACAACGCTGCCTGGTATTTTTCAGGTGATGCAGATTCTGTTAAACAAGATCTTGATTTGGTAATGATGACCAATGGGTGGCGGCGGTTTAAATGGGATGATGTACTGGCAGGAAACTGGCCCGTTATAAAAAATCTTCCTGAGAATTATCTTACCATCAGCGGTAAAATACTGGGCTTATCGAAAGCTTTATTGTTCCAGAAAGAACTGACCGGTATTTTAAAAACTAAAAACGGGGGCAGTAATATTTTCAGCATGCCCTTAAGTAGCCAGGGGGAATTTTTACAGGAGGGCCTGTATTTTTTTGACACCGCGAAACTGCATTATCAGCTTAACAATGATAAGGATAAAACGCTTACTACATCGGCTAGCTTTTCATTTAGAAATAGCTTTATAAAAACGCCGCCACAATCCATATCCATGCTTGCATCGTTGTATGCTCCTGAAAAAATTGACAGTTCAGTTTTGCAGAAAAGCGGTACTATGGCAGCTTTGCAACGAAGCCAGGTTGAAAGCAATAGAGTAAAAACGCTGGAAACGGTAGAAGTCAGAAGCAGGCAAAAGTCGTTAAAGGAAAAACTCGATGCGGAATACACATCCGGTTTTTTTAGCGGAGGCGACGGTTATACTTTTACAACGGAAGATGATCCCTTTGCAAAATCTTCGCCAGGGATACTGGCTTATTTGCAAGGCAAGGTAGCCGGTTTGCAAATTTCCACTACGGGGCAGGGAAGCGCCACCTGGCGGGGAAGCGCTACCAGCTTTTTTTTAAATGAAGTGAATGCCGATGTATCAACCCTGCAATCTATCAGTATGAATGATGTGGCAATGATCAAAGTGTTCCGGCCACCTTTTTTTGGCAGCACCGGTGGCGGCGCCGGTGGCGCGATTGCGATTTATACCAAGAAGGGCGGCGGGGATAATTCACAGGTAAAAGGCTTACCCTTTGCTTCGATCAATGGTTATTCGGCTATTAAGGAATTTTATTCGCCGGACTACGAAATTAAGCCCGAGGCTGACCTGAAAGATTACCGCACCACATTATACTGGAGCCCCAATTTATATTTTGATAAAAATACGAGGCGGGCAACCATTCATTTTTTTAACAATGATAATTGTAAAAGAATAAGGGTAACGATAGAAGGCGTCAACGAAGCCGGGCAGCTAACCTGGGAAGAGAAGATCATTGAATAGCAGGAACAGGGCTTACCTTAAGGGCAATGCTGTTAATTCGCATGTTTTCACGCAAAGGCACCAAAAAAAATTTACGTCTTGACGTCTGAATAGAACTAAAAAAAATTCATAGTGCCGGACGAACTCAGCCGGCCCCCTTCAATGGAGAGGGAGCCAGACCCTGCGAACTCAGGGAGTTTTTGCAGACGGTCGACAATGTTTAATTATTTTCAGTTTTATTCAGGGAAAGATCATCGCCGGTTATTGGGATACTTTGCGAGAAATTCATCTTACCTAAATCATATTGCGCTGCGGCCTGTTCCTGCTGTAAATATTTTTTATAAATTTCTAAAAAGCAAGCAGGTGGCTTGTTTTCATAAAATCCATCTCAACCTGCATGACGCGGTGAGCCAGGATTGGATCCTTCTACCATGTAATGGGGATCTTTTTACAAGTTAACTGCCATAATATGAGACTATTAATAACGATGCTATTTTTTGCTTTTGTACTTGCTTCATGCCGCAAGAATAAGCCTCTATTTGATGGACAAAGCTGTACCGGAAACTGCTATGTTTTGACCGGCAAGCTTTTAGAAAAACCAGGCAATCTTCCTTTACAAAATAATGTACTAAAGTTTTATTACAGACCGGGTGGATACACCATATTTAATTCAACGAAATACCTTGGAAAAACAACAACCGGCCCTGACGGTAGTTTTTTATTTAATTTTGACAGTAAAGATTTTAAAATAGCTACGGGATATTTTCGAATAGAAGGAAGCAGGGATGGATATATCTATAGCCCTTTTGGCGAAAAAATCGATAAAGACTTATTAATCTTTTATCTGGATAGCAGTAAAATAAATATTCCACAAGTATACAATCTAAATTTATATAGAGCTGCAACATTGAAATTTAGAATAAGGGCTAGCACCATAACAAATTTTGATTTTCTTACCGTCACTTATAATTTTGGAGCAAATGGGTTTGGACCAGCATTAAATGGAAATCGTGTTATTGACACAACACTCGTTTACAAAACAGCAGCTGATGTCCCTACCTTTATTAATTGGGATGCATTAGGCAATGGCGTTAATATCCGGAGAAAAGACACCATTGTAGTCAGAGCTGGCACGGAGCAAACCTATCAAATTGCCTTATAGATATCACGGAAGTAACATTGACCTTGCAAAATACTTTATTACAGTTTTGATTGGTACGGCATAAGGAATGATGGAACTATCCATTTACCGATAATTGCCATAGTTCAATAGTATTGTCTGAACTGCCACTTGGGATCCATTTGCCATCAGCGCAAAAAGCGACATCATTTACATCTTGCTGTTTACGCTTTCTAATTTATAACAAAGTTGATACTGCGTTAAAAAGCTGGCGATGAGTAATAAAAATATTGCAAGCCATTTTATTCCCTTTTTGGTTCCCGGCTTTTTATTTTTCGTAAACATAAAATATGCATGGTTTTTTAGAAATTTGTCCTGTTCATAATTTAAATGATGTATACCGTATTACTTATAAATACAGTTTTATTCGCATTCGGAACGTCTAATAATACATTGGGGGG
>JBDTVX010000068.1:0-17331 GCA_040007015.1 Ferruginibacter sp.
TTTTTTGAAAGCGAAACTAATACAAAAGTCCTGGCTTCACGCCGGGACTTTTTATTTGCACGATACTCCATAAATCTCCCTGACGCGGGCAATGAATTTAAGCACTTCAGTTTTTACAATTCTTTTCAAATAACAAAAATAGTTTTAAAAAATCCTTTTACATTTGAGTATGGATAATTACCAAATAGCAGACTCCTTCTCACTTCTAGCCAAATTAATGGACATACACAATGAGAATAGCTTTAAAGCAAAGTCGTATGCGGCCGCTGCATTTAATATAGAAAAACTTCCTGTGCAGTTGAGCGAAACGGCAATTGAAAAATTATTTGGTATCAAAGGAATCGGCGAATCTACCGGAAAAAAAGTGATTGAATTATTAACCACCGGGGAGTTGAAAGTATTGAATGAGATGATTGAAAAAACACCTCCCGGTATAATGGAGATGCTAAACATAAAAGGAATTGGTCCAAAAAAAATTGCTACTATTTGGAAAGAAATGGAAATAGAAAGTATTGGTGAATTATTATATGCGTGCAAAGAAAACCGGTTAAAATTATATAAAGGGTTCGGGGAAAAAACACAACAGAACGTAATTGAAACAATTGAATTTTATTTAAAGAGCAAAGGAAGTTTTCTCTTTTCGCAGATAGAAGCGATGAAAGAGGGGGTAAAAAGTTTTTTTACAAAATTATTTTCAGATGATAAAATCGCATTTACCGGGGCATATAAAAGACAGCTGGAAATTATTAATGAACTGGAAATAGTAATTGATGAAACCATCCCCAATATTGAAAATAAATTAGCCGCTGTAGAAGATCTTGAGCTGTTAGAAAAAAATGAGTCTGACCTTTTATACCGGGCTTCGGTAGGTTTAAAATTTCGTGTATACCCCTGCGATAGTAAGCCAATGATGGCACTCGTTTTTTTGAAAGGATGCTCGTCTGAATTCGCAACAAAGTTTTCACAGCAATTTCCCGCCATTGATTATTCAGCGGCTAACAATGAAGAAGATATTTTTAAACAGGCGGGATTGCATTATATACCCGCCTGCCAGAGGGAAAACGCGGTAGTAATTGAAAAGGCAAAGCTGGATGATTTACCGCCCTTATTATCGGTTACGGATATTAAAGGAATTATCCACAGCCATAGCAACTGGAGCGATGGCAGCAATACAATAGAGGAGATGGCTAAAAATGCTATTGCAAAAGGGTTTCAATACCTTGCGATCAGCGACCATAGCAAGAGTGCATTTTATGCCAACGGGCTGGAAGTGGAACGGGTAAAAGAACAGCATATCTATATCGATGAGTTAAATAGTAAACTGGCGCCGTTTAAAATATTTAAAAGTATTGAGAGTGATATATTAAATGACGGTAGCCTGGACTACACCAATAACATACTTGCCACATTTGACCTGGTGATCGCTTCAATACATTCCAATTTAAAAATGAATGAAGAAAAAGCGATGCTGCGGCTCTTGAAAGCAATAGAAAATCCATATACTACTATTTTGGGGCATATGACAGGAAGATTGCTATTAAGCCGCAAGGGCTACCCGGTTGATCATAAAAGGATCATTGATGCCTGCGCAGCCAACCAGGTTGTAATAGAATTAAATGCCCATCCCAGCCGCCTTGACATTGATTGGCGGCACATGGAGTACGCGTTGGAGAAAAATGTATTGATCTCAATTGACCCGGACGCCCATAGGCCTGAAGGATTTGATGATATAAAATACGGAGTATCGGTTGCACAAAAAGCAATGCTTACAAAAGAAAGGAACCTGAGTAGTTTTGGATTGAAAGACCTGGAGGCATATTTATTAAACAGGAAACATTTGAAAAATATTTAATCCGGTACCAACGGTAACTCTACAAAGAAAGTAGTACCCAACCCGATAGTGGTTTGAAACCAGATATTGCCTTTACTTTCCTCTACAATGCCTTTGCACATTGCCAAACCCAAACCTGTGCCTGAAGTTTTGGTAGTGAAATTAGGCGTAAATATTCTTGAGCGTACCTCCGATGGTATTCCCGAACCATTGTCCTGAACAGTTACCAGTACACTGCGTTCCGATAACTTTTCTTCCATAACAATATTTACTCTTTTGCCATCCGGCACAGCCTGCATTGCATTTTGGATCAGGTTTGTAAACAGGCGATTGATATGGGTACGATCCGCATCAACCATCACAACCCCGTTCACGGGCTTCCATGTAAGCTCGAGATTATCTTCTATTGAATGCAACTGGGTTAATAATTTTAAAGATTCATTCAGGTCAAATACTTCATTTCTTGGATTACCGATATTTGCAAACTGGGAAAATTCCCCTGCAATCTGGCTCAGGTGATCTATTTGTTCCACCAATGTACGGGCCACACTTTTGGTGAGCTCATATACATTACTGTTGTTACCATCGATGGCCCTTTGAAGGTATTGCAAACTCAGCTTCATTGGTGTGAGCGGGTTTTTAATTTCATGCGCTACCTGTCTTGCCATCTCGCGCCATGCCCCTTCTCTTTCACTTTTTGCAAGTGCTGCGGCGCTGTTATCCAGCTTGGCAACCATCTTGTTATATTCTTTTACCAACTCCCCTATTTCATCACGCCTGTTCCAGGTAATCTCCTCATTCATTTGCCCCAGGTTTACCGCTTTCATCCTGCTGCTGATAAAAGAAAAAGACCGGGTTATACGGTTGGTGATAAAGAAAGCAACGATCCCCGCAATTAAAAATATGAAAGCATTCAGGTTAATAATAGCTACTAAAAAGTTGGATATCTCCTGGCGCAGTTTTGTCTGGGAAATAAAATAAGGGATGTTCAGATAGGCATACTCCCTGCCCGTGTCATCAATTACCGGCACATAATTACTAAGGAATTCCAGGGAGCCAATTGTTTCCTCCCTGAAAAATTGAATTTCTTTTAAATGATTCAAATGGTAATAAGCCATAGGATCCATTTTATTACTCACGATGCCTTTATCATACGGTAGTGGCAGCGAGGATGCCCGTAGATTACCCTCCAGATCATATAAGTTAATATCTACCGCATGCACTTCCGATATTTTCGCAATGGTTTCATCCAGTTTTTTCCTGTAACCGTCATCGTATACTTTTATTACGTCATCAAAAACGGTTAACACAGCTAATGAATTTCGAATTTCATTTTGCATTACCCGGATGATGCGGCTCAATTTTTCCCGGTTATTATTATTGTACCTGTCAATAAAAAATAAAATGGTGGCAATTCCTACTATAAAAAATGAGGTAAGGCTGATAAAAATAATTGTGCTGTGAACCTGGTTACGGATACTCATTTGCCAATACCTCCGCAATTCGCGCCACCTCAAACGGGAACGTATAATTGCATTTAGCAGCCAAAATATGGCAGTAACAAATAAAAAAGCACAAAACAGGTACGAAAACAAGGTGATGGCTTCAATAATAAAATTATCCTTCTTGGCAATAATCACTACTTTATCGGCCCCGGCTTTGTACCAAAGCTCATCATATCCCTTTTTTCTAAACGATTTAAAGTCTGTCTGGGGTAACTGCTCTGCCGTTAACTGCAGGGGAAAAGCATAATCATTATGATTGTTAACCAGTTTCAGTTTATTGTAAACGGCGTAAGAATAAACCGGCGAGTTTTCAATAGATTTATCATATCCCTTTAAAAATAACTCAGGGTACAATGCATCGGT
The DNA here is from genome assembly GCA_040007015.1 of Ferruginibacter sp. Classification (GTDB taxonomy): domain Bacteria; phylum Bacteroidota; class Bacteroidia; order Chitinophagales; family Chitinophagaceae; genus Ferruginibacter. The sequence goes on from JBDTVX010000068.1 coordinate 3,700, forward strand.
CTTATAACTTTTGGGGCTCGCCAAAATAAAAATATATCCCAATAACTTACCTGCAGAATCTTCAATATTCTTTTTACTGATATAATTAAACCGGTCATAAGAAATATCGTAGAAGTAAAGATCCGGTATTGCAGTAGGCTTACCCTGCGTATTCATAATGGTGGTCAGCGTGTTGAAAGTAGATGAATCTTCATTGAATAAAGGGCTTTCAACAGCATCAAAAGTGAAGATGCGCGTATCATATTTACTTAAGTAACCGGTAAAATTTTCATTCAGCAAACTATCTTTTAATAATTTATTGGTAGCGCTTTTTTTGAATTTATTAAACAACGGGGCCAGGGCTTCGCTTCTGAAATCGGTCAATACGGTATTCATTAGTCTTTCGCTGGCCGGGTCTGCTTTGGTGGCAAGTGTTTCTGCATAAAGCTTTCGCTGTTCAATTTCCTTGTTTTTATTTTCAATAAGAATAACGGAAGCGATAGACAGCGAAAAGAAAAACAACCAAAAGATGAGCCTTGCCGAAACGATCTCTGATGCCAGTAAGAAAAGACGATTATTATTCAGTAATAAAAGATAAACCAATAACCAAATCAGCAGGTACAATTCAAATATGGCATCGGGTGTATTTATACGCACGGTTAATACTGCAAGGCCGGTAACGGTGATCACCAATATGAGCACCATTATATTTTTCGGCAGCAAAGGCTGCAGCAGGTAAATGATGATCTGGGTCAGAAAAAAATAGCAAATCGCTATACAACCCAATACAACAAAACCAATTACACTATAAGCCGTTAAAGTATAGAAGTTAACTACATCAAAAGAGATTTTAGAATCCGCAACGATCGACCGGAATATATGGCCGCAAAGAAAAGTACACCCGATCAAAATACATAACCCTGTTAATACGATCAGCCATTTCAGGACAAGGTTCTTAACCGGTATAACAATCCTCTTTTCCTGTATATAAAAACGTATAAAAAGAACCATCCATAAAAACAATATCGCGTTTACCAGCAAATCACCCAGTGTTTTTAATATTATATTTGAACCATACACTGCGGGATCGAATAATTCAAACTGGCGGAAATTTACAGGAATGGAGAAATTATAACTGAGTATTCTTAACCCGGTGATTGCCAGTACTAAAAATCCGGCGCCCTTAAAAAAATTCTTCTGCACAAGCCAGGTAGCGGCAAACTGTACAAAAATCAATACAAAAAAAGATGCAATCATACGAAAGATGAAAGCTAACCAATTATTATGAACGACTATATTAACCGGTTTCGGCTCTAATGAAAAAAGAAAATTACCTTCTTTGGACCTGATTTCGTTGGCACCCTCCTGGCTGGTTATTGAGTAGGCATTTTCAATGTTTTCACCGGTTGTGAATGAATTTTTCAGGTAATCGTTCATAATGGTATAACTCCACTTTACCGGGATCAGCCCTACCACAGTAAGATCGTTGAAAGTGGTTTTTCGCCACACATAGTAGCCATTGGCTAATTGAATAAAACCGCTTTTTCCCTGCATTACTGAAACCGAGCCCAATGGCTCAACTACCTGTGTACTCCAAAAAAGCAGGTTGAAATTTTCCCGGTCATTTTTACCATATAAAAATAAAAAATACCTTTTCCCCGTGACTTGTTGTAGTACCTTTTCATTGTAGGTATTGTGGGCAAGACTGTTTAAAAGAACAGTATCGGCAGCGATGTGATCAAAATCATTCTCCTGCTTCGAGATAAAAGCGTTTATATTTTTGGCAACTGTTTTTGGTGAAGAATTACCGGTCAGGTAATTGTCGATGATAAATGATATAGTAATAAGCCAGGCGGCAGTTACCAATAAGTAATTGTTCCTGATTAAAAAATACTTAAATGAATTTTCTTTTTGCAATGTATTTATTTGACTGCGCCCGCAGGTTTTATAACAATTGGTGAATGGCAATCCCGGTAATCTCCCGGTGAGGTGACTCACCGGGAGATTACCGGTTTATGATCGTTTTATTGTGTTCCATATTTCATCCATCTCGCCCAAACTCATATCAGCCAAAGCTTTTCCTGTTTGTGAGGCTGCTGCTTCCATTTTAGTGAACCGGTCAATAAATTTCTTGTTGGTTCGTTCCAATGCATTTTCAGCATCTATCTGCAAAAACCTTGCAAAGTTTATCAAAGAGAAGAAAACATCGCCCAGTTCATCCTCCATATCACTTTTATTACCTGATGCGATTGCGGCAAACAATTCTGCCTTTTCTTCTTCTACCTTATCCCAAACCTGTTCCTTATTTTCCCACTCAAACCCTACCTGCTTTGCCTTTTCCTGCAGCCGCATTGCTTTAACGGTGGCCGGCAAAGACTTGGGTACCCCGCTTAATACCGATTTTTTACCTTCTTTTATTTTGAGTTTTTCCCAATTTCTTTTTACATCTTCATCATCCGTTACTTTTACATCGCCATAAATATGCGGGTGCCGGAAAATAAGTTTTTCACAAACACCGTCGATCACCTGCTCCAGTGTAAACTGCTTTTGTTCGGCACCGATTTTCGCATAAAAAACAATATGCAATAAAATATCTCCCAATTCTTCCCGGATGCCTTTCCAGTCTTCCTCAGTAATCGCATCCGTTAATTCGTAGGTTTCTTCAATGGTTAACTGGCGAAGGGTCTGGATGGTTTGCTTTTTATCCCAGGGACATTTTTCCCTAAGTTCATCCATTATTTGAACCAATCTTAAAAATGCACGGGCATTGGTTTGTTGCATATATAAATTAAATTTTCATTAAAGAGAACAGGAGAAAAACAATAAATAAAAACCCTATCATAAAAGAAGATAAAATATTCAGGAGCCAAAATTTAACGATTGTTTTTGCCCTGCGTTGCTGATAAAAATTGCGCATTGCTTTATACAGGTAGAAATATATTGTGAAACCCAGCAAAAGCTGGAGAAACCTTAGCCACTCCCAATGCAACAGGACCCTCAATTCACTTAAACCAAGCATCAGCAACATGGTAATAAAAACAAAAATATAAAAATGGATACTGAAGATGCCATGACTAACATAGTAATAATTCTTTCTTCGCCAATACAATAGTTTTAAGAATAAAGCAAAAATGGGCAATGAAATAAATAACATCTGTGGAAAGCCGTGTATTAAAATAGACAGAACGGTAGTAAGGATCAGGCTTCGGTTATTTTGGTATTTTTGATTGATCTCGATTTCCTGGTAAATAAGGTTTCGCTCGATCCAGTTGTGTTTCTTAGTGCCATTTCTCAAAAGAGAATCATATTCCCGTTTCGAAGTATAATTCCGGCCTGTTAAATGAATACCTCCCTTATGCTTAAGGCTATCAAAATATTTTTCTAACCCCTCATGTGCTATGGATCTGCCATTATTTATCCTGGCGGTAAAAGTTTTCAGGCTGTCTGGGTTAAGCGCAAGTATCTCATCGGCTGTTTTGCCGCCTACATCTATTTTTATAGATTTGTCAATATTTTTATTAGTAATATGTGTAACAGAAAAAAAGATCAGGAAGAATATAGCGGAGGTAAATATATACATCCTGATCGGGTTAAGGTAGCTTGCCCTTTTGCCCAACATATATTCCCTGGGCAAAAAACCCGGTCGGCTGATCAATGGACCCAGGGTACTAAAAAATTTCCCGTCAAAATGTGTAATATCATTAAAAAAATGTGTAACCAGGTGCCATACTGTTTCTTTTGGCTCAATATTTTCCTGTCCGCAAACATGACAAAACCTGCCAGTTAACAGCTCATTACAATTCAAACAGGTTTTTTCGGCTCTCTCTTTTAAATGGCTCACTTATACAATTTTGTTAAAAATAATAAAGATTAGTGTCAACTTAACTTTTGGTATCAACCAGGCAATGGAAAGTAGTTTAATTTTGCTTAAACAGTACATATTTGAATAGCCGGCTTCAACCCGGAGAAATTATTCGCCATAACATTTTCACTTTATAGCAGTACAATTTACTATTTACACCGCACTATCTTACTTTTACCAATGAAAACGACCTACCTATTCAAACGGATATTGATAACGCTGGTACTGATTACTGCAATCACGGCTCCCAATAAAGCTCAATATTATTACAAGGACATCATAAGCAATAAGCAGGTATTTGCGGAAAGAGCAGCATTGAAGGAACAAAAGATCAGGAATATCATGGTGCATAGCTTTGAAGGTAATGGGGAAACCAGCCCTGGCTTCTTCTGTGAAAAAAAGATCAGTAAAGATTATCGCAGGATAGAAACTTACACCAAATCAAATATTACCGGCAAGGCCTTGCTTTCTGCTTATTATAATGAAAGGGATCAGCTAATTCAAACAACAGATAGCTCAGATCTTTCCATTACCACCTCATTGTATCAATATGATCACAATGGAAATATTACCGGCATTATTTCCAATTCACATTCAAACGATGATGATTTTGCGACCCGGCTTGTTGAAGAGCATCAATATACATATGATGAGAAAGGCAGGCCGGTAAAGATGTTGCGTACCCGGAATCAAAAAGATTCGGCCATTATAATTTTTACTTCAGATGAAAATGGTAATATAACAGATGAAAATGATATGAGTAAAAATGGCAAACACTATTACTACTATTACAATGATAAAAACAGGCTTACAGATATTGTAAAATTCAATGTGGTTAAAGATAAGTTGTTACCTGATCTTCTTTTTGAATATAACAGCACAGGGCAGGTAACACAAATGGTATCGGTAGAAGAAGGCCCAAACAGTGATTATTACACATGGAAATATGTTTACAATGACGGCCTGAGGATAATTGAAAAATGCTTCTCCAAAGAAAAAACCCTGTTGGGTTATTTTGAGTATGAATACAATTAGGAGATGTATCCATTATGACCCCTTTAACATAATTTTTTAAACGATAAAATATTTCAGCAGCAATGCATCTGCCTTGCCCCGGGCTTTGAAAACAGGCAAACTTACCATCAGGCCATACTCAATGGTTCATTCCACTTTTTATGATGAAGTAAAAGGCAATGCTACGGGCGTAAGAATTATTGATGGAAACACAAAAGAAATAATAGAATTTTATGCCGGTGTTATTTTTGTAAATGCCCCGGCGCTCAATTGCAATGCCATCCTGTTAAATTCAATATCCAACAGGTTTCCCAATGGTATTGGAAATGATGCTGGTTTGTTAGGGAAATACATTTCCTGGCACAATTACCGGGGAAAGGGAGGTGCTGAATATGAAGGATTAAAAGATAAAAAAACGGATAGGCGCAATCCCTGCAACAGTTATAAACCAAGGTTCAGGAACTTACGCAAACAGGAGATGTATTTTCTTCGTGGCCATCCCATTGGTGTTGGCGGCGGAAAAGGCTATTCATCTGATGAGGAACTGGCAGGCGACCAGTTAAGAGAAAGTTTATTGCATCCGCAAATAGGTAACTGGCATATCAGCACCTGGATGATGGGCGAATGCGTTCCAATGGAAAAAAAACCATGTCAGGCTGCACAAAGAATCGCAAAAATGTATTCGTTACAGATGGCGCCTGTATGATATCTACAGGTACACAAAACCCCCATTGACTTATATGGCAATCACGGCGCGGGCCGTTAATTACGCTGTGGAGGAACCGAAGAAGAAAAATATTTGAAGCTGTTCTTTATAAAGTTTACACCTTTTCAAAGAGGCATAAACATTATAAAAAATAGTCCCCCCGGAAAATTCCAGGGGGATCTTTCTATTACTAAAGGACTAACACTTTCTACGTTCTTATTTGATCCTTTTCGCCTCACTTTCCAATCCTGTTTTTCTTTCTCTTGAACTCTTGATCTGATTGCTGCCAAAACGCCAGCTAAAGCTTACACGGAAAGTACGGCTTTCCCATCCACCACTTCCTTTAATATAGGTGCCGCCAAAATCAGAAGTGGCCGACCATGGATTGGTTTTGAAAATATCTGTTGCGGATACTTTAACAGTGGCTTTCTTTTGAAAGATCGCTTTTTGCAAACCAACATCCACCCCGCCCTGCGATTTTGTTTTCCAGGTAGCCCCCCAAATGCTCGGACCATTAAAGTAACTGCTCAATTCGGCCGTATAATCATGCCCCAATGTGAATGTCTGCTGTAGGTATGCCCCATAAGATGGAATATTAATTTTTAATGCTTTATCATTGATAGCGCCGTCAAACATCTGGTAGTTGTACCACACATTCGCATACCCGTTCCACCATTTTGTAATGGGTAATTGCGAACCTATGCTGAAACTCAATATATCCTGGCTGGCCAGGTTTTTCTGCTGAATAAAAGTAGCATTGTCTACTGTATCGGTAACCTGTGTAGCATAATCTTTTACATGGCTGTACCCTACAGTGGTATTGATCATCCCGATAAATGTATGTGTCAGCTCAACGCTGTTGGTATATTGCGGGCGAAGAAATGCATTCCCTTTTTCATAGGTTAGTTCATCCAGTTTATTTTCGAATGGATTAAGATCCTGGTAAGTTGGCCTGTCAATTCTCCTGCTAAAGGTCAAATTGAATGCATTCTTTTTGTTTACATTCCAGGTAACAGCGGCGCTTGGGAAGAAGTCAAGGTAATTTCTTTTAACCTTGTTATCCTCTTGTATTGTTCCATCCGCCCTTGTTAAAATGCCATCACTGTTTGTTTGCTCGGCTCTTAACCCTGCCTGTAAACTCCACTTTGCATTCAATTCGCGCTGGTAATTTACATAAGCTGCATTTACGTTTTCCTTATACTTAAAACTATTGCTTCTATCCAGTATTTTTACAGGTATGCCACTTGAATTATCATTAAAAAAATCGAAGGTGTTTTTAGTGGTTACAAAAGAGGTTTTAACACCATACCCAAGCTTAGCTTTCCCGAGTTTTTGCTCAGCATCTATTTTGGCGGTGTAAATATCTATATCTGTTGGTGTACTGTTGCGGTTGATGATGCTGTATAACAAATTGTTATTATCGCCGTAATAATAATTTGGCTGGTAACTGCTGCCTGTTCCGCGAAACAAACCATAATCTCCATCAAAATTTATTTCACGCCCGCTGGTATCGGCATAACGGTAGTTGATATTAAAATTGGCATTGGTGCGGTTTCCGGGTACCGTGTTAAATGCCTGTAACTTTTTATAAATTCCCCGGTAGGCTGATAATAGATGGGCGTTGTGCTGGTGCTGGTCCATTCGTTGTTACCAAAACTAGTGGTAGCCATCACGCCAATAGTGCTTTTACTATTGATAAAATAATCCGCTCCTGCCTTTATGTTGATGTTTTTATTGGAGTTGATATTTATACTTTTTTGATCGTACAAGGTATCTTTTTGAATACGGTATAGCTTTAAAGTATTTTGATAGTCCCCGATATTAGCGCTCACATTACTGAATAGATTTATTTTTTTATCACGGTAATTCAGGTTAACTGATCCATTGCCTTTGGGTGTAACACCCTGAACCAGGCCGAGGTTCGCACTTCCGTTGGTGCCAAATTTTTTATTCTTTTTCAGGCGGATATTAATGATACCGGCATTTCCGCTTGCATCATATTTCGCACTTGGGTTACTGATCATTTCAATCGCTTCAATGTCGTTGCTGTTGATGCTCTTCAGGTAAGCGGCCAGGTCTTTTGTATCCAGTTGCATCATCTTACCGTCAACGTATACACGCACACCTGTTTTACCTTTCATGCTGATATTATCATTATTGTCAACCTGTATGCCAGGGCTTTTTTGCAGTAGCTCCAATGCATTGCTCCCCGTGGCATTGATGCTTGCCTCCACGTTGAAAATCGTTTTATCTGCCTTCACTTCAATCATTGGCTTTTTAGAGGTAATGGTAACCCCCTGCAATTTTGAAACGACTGGTAAAAGAGCGATTGTTTTAGCAGTGATTGATTGTCCGTCATTTAATGAAAAAACAGGTGAATAGTTGTCTTCAAAACCAACCAGGGAATAACCCAATAAATAACTACCGCTTTTTGAAACGGCAATATCAAATTTTCCATTTGCATCACTGATAGCCGCCTTTACAAGGCTGCTGTCACTGGCACGAAGCAATGATATAGTTGCTGTGGAAAGTGCTTTATTGCTTTGATCCGTTACGTTGCCCGTCACTTTGCCTGAGGCCTGGGCCATCGATTTTGTTGAAAGTAGCATCAGGATTAAAACAGCCACGATTGTAAAATTTCTCATTTAGTTATTTTTTTGATTTTCGTAATAAGACGCAAAGCACAGGAAAATGTTACAGCAAAAAATGTCAAATTGGATGAGTTGTCATTTTTGGACGATGAATGGAAGTTACGCTCACATGAATATGTGATTAGGATGTCTGATGTCTGATTTAAAGATGTCTGATTTAAGATGTCTGATTTAAGGATGTCTGATTTAAGGATACCCGACATTAACAACCGCTTTTCTAACTGATATTTTTCAGTACATAAATTAATTGTTTATTTTTTGTTAATTTTTAAGAATATTAAAACATCATTCAGCCTTTCTTTAAATGCATTTTTCAACCTGCAATTAAATAATATAACAGGTTAAAAAAATTCAGACATCCTTAAATCAGACATCAGACATCTATTCATACCTTTATCGGTATGTTTAAAGGAAACCGGTTTTTTGCCCCGTTCGTTTTATTTTTCCTGCCCGTTTATCTTGCTGCACAGCAGTTTGGCGGCAATCCAGCTTCAATAAAATGGAAACAGATCAACAATGATCAAACCAGGGTGATCTTCCCTTCCGGAATGGATAGCCAGGCTAACCGCATCAATAATATAAACAGGTTGCTCAGCAATACCACGGCGTATAGCATTGGCGGCAGGCAGCGCAAATGGAATATTGTTTTATTAAATCAAACCACTATTTCCAATGCCTATGTGCGCATGGCACCCATCATGAGTGAATTAAATATGATACCGGACCAGGATAATTTTAGTACCGGAAGCCTCCGTAATGACGATAACCTGATCGTACATGAAAACAGGCACATGCAGCAGTTCAGTAATTTCACCGGCGGACTAACCGGGGTTTTTTCTTTTCTCCTTGGGCAGGAAGGCCAGTTGCTGGCAAACGGGATCACCATACCGGATTATTTTTTTGAAGGGGACGCCGTATGGCAGGAAACCCTGGTGAGTGCACAAGGCCGGGGAAGAATGCCCTCTTTTTATAATGGCTTGAAATCACTGTGGCTGGATAATAAAAAATATTCCTGGATGAAATTACGCAGCGGGTCTTTAAAAGATTATACGCCCGACCATTATGAACTGGGTTACCAGTTGGTAGCATACGGCTATGAAAAATATGGTGAAGATTTCTGGAGGAAAGTCACCACCGACGCTGCCAGGTTTAAAGGCTTGTTCTTCGCTTTCAACAGAGCGATTGAAAGATATTCGGGCAAAACCTATCAACAATTCAGGGAAGGTGCATTGCAATATTTTAAAGAACACGCCATCCCGGAAGCAGATAAAAATATCCCGGCCATTCATTTTATCACCGGTACTAAAAAGGGCAATGTAACAGATTATCTTTTCCCTTGCTATGTGAGTGATGATACCATTGTAGTAACAAAGCGGTCTTACAATGAGATCAGCACATTTTATTTATTGGCAAATGGCAAGGAGCAAAAGATCAGGGTGAAAGACTATGTGACCGATGACTATTTTTCTTACAAAAATGGAAAGATCGTATATGCTGCATACCAGTCGGACCCACGCCGGGCAAACAGGGATTACAGTGTTATACTATTGCTGGATGTCCATACCAGGGAACAACGTCGGCTTAGTTCCCGCTCCAAATATTTTTCACCGGATATAAATGACGATGGCAGCGAAATGCTGGTTGTAAATGTAAATACAAATGGAACCAACTACCTGCAACGCATCAACGCCAATACGGGACAACTCTTTATGGAATTACCCAACCCGCATAATTATTTCTATACCCAAACAAAATACATCAATGCCGGTACTGCTATATCTGCCGTAAGAAATGCAGAAGGGAAGATGTGCCTGGTAAAAGTGGATCTTACAAGCGGTGAAACGGAAAGGATAACACCATTTTCTTTTAATGTGGTCGGCTACCCTTTTGTAAAAGGCGACACCGTTTATTTCAGCGCCATGAATAAAAATGCAGATAAAATTTTCGCGGTAAGATTAAGTGATAAGAAAATATTTCAATTAACCAGTAATACAAATGGTATTTATCAGCCTGCTGTAAATACAAAGGGCGAAATATTATTCACTGCTTTTACGGCGGATGGTTCAAGGCTCGGTAAAACAGATCCTGCCACAACCCGCTGGCAGGAAGTAACCGATGAAAATTTTACCAATACGCCCGATCTTTATGCCGAAGCTGCACTCCGCAAAAAAGCCGCCGGTATATTGTACACCCTTACCGATACCATCAATACCATTACGCCTTACAAAAAATCTTTTCATCTTTTTGATTTCCATAGCTGGCGGCCCGAGGTAAACGATCCTGAATACAGCTACCATCTGTACAGCGATAATGTGCTGAGCAGTTTTAGCAAAACCCTTACCTATACCTACAACAGGTCAGACAAAACCCATACTGTTGGTTTTTATGAAGCCTTTGCAGGATGGTTCCCCGTATTAAGCCTGGGCGTGGAAAGCACGCTTCACCGGAGCTTTTCAGATACCGCACTACACCAATCGGTACAATTCAATACAGCAAAATTAAATGCCGGCATATCCATTCCATTGAGCTTTGTTGGCGGCCGCACATCTAAGTTCTTAAACTTTGGCGGTGGCTACAATTTAGAGCAGTTATTTTATTACAGGGGCATCAGCAAAAATGTTTTTAATAACAAGTCAGTAAAATATATCAATTCATTTATCATCTTCAGCAATACCAGCCGCCAGGCAAGGCAGCATATTAATCCGCGCTGGGCGCAAAGCCTTTCTTTTTCATACAGGAATGCATTCTCCCTTGTAAATAGTTATAAATTTGTCGGCAATAGCGCATTCTATTTCCCGGGATTATTTACCAATCATAGCCTGGTGATAAATGCATCTTATCAAAACAGGGATACCCTAATAAATCTGTTCAGTAATTCCTTTTCTTATTCAAGGGGATACGAGGCATTAAGCACCCGGCGAATGTATAAGCTGGGAGCCAATTATCATTTCCCCTTATTGTACCCCGATTGGGGGTTTGGCAACATGGTCTTTTTCCAACGGGTACGTGCCAACGCTTTTTATGATCACACCATTGCTCATGCAAGGGTAAATGGTTTACTGTCGGATATAAAAAACCGTAGCGCCGGCGCGGAAATTTATTTTGATACCAGGTTATGGAATGCATTGCCGGTAAGCTTTGGATTTCGCTTTTCGCATTTGCTGGACAGGGATATTAATAACCCCGGTGTAAAAAACCTATGGGAGTTTATTGTGCCGATCGGGTTGATACCGGATTAGACGGTTGAGGGTTAAGAGTTGAGGGTTGATTGTTGTTCGTTGATTGTTGATTGTTGTTCGTTAATCGTTGATATGTAAAGGCACAGTACCATGGTATCATTAATCAACAAGAGAACGAACGGCCCTAATGAAACTGATCCGGATACTAAAGTGCCTTGCATTTGAGTCTTCCACTTGGAGAGTTAGAGGGCGCTTTTCTTTACCAAATAAGCAAGCTGGCCCAAATGATAACTCAGGTGATTTGTCCGGTTGATTACGAGATTCAACTTATTCCTGTGCGGTTCTTTCGCAAAATCTTCTGCTGATACGGAAGCATGTTTTGTAAACCATTCGCCGGGCTGCAGTTGATTGATATGAACCGAAAGTTTAGCATTTACATCGTCGCGGTATTTCTTCAACTCATTGATCGAAGGCATTTCAAGTCCCGACTTATCCGGGTTGCTAAGAAATATTTGCTCTAACTGCGGGTAAAGTTTTTCACCAAAACCAAGTAAGGGCAACATAGCATCGTGAACAGCCACCAGGTGCCCCGCAAGGTAGATACCCGTATTCCTGCCAGGCGCTGTTTCTGATAATAGTTGTTCATCCGTAAGCGAATCCAGTAGCTTATTAAATCTTTTATTGTAAGTTTCCCAGGCATCCACCACCATTTTTATAAATAGTTTTTTATCTATGGAGCTTTCGTTATTGAATGTTTGAGTTTGGGCGTCTGATGTTTGAGTTTGCATGTTATATAATTTTATATTTTAAAAAAAAGGGAACAACCGATCAACGGCTGCCGGCTATAGAATAACAAATTAATTATCTAATTGTTGCAATAGAAGATTGCTTTGTATTTGTAATTACCAATTGTTTTAATTCCTGTATTTGCCTGGATAATAATACATCATGCTCATCAAGCTTTCTTTGTAGTATTGCAAGTTGTTGTTCCATTTCCCTGTTCCTTGCCTCCAGTTGTTCAATCTTTTCGGTTCTTTTTTCCAGGGCTTCTATTGCAATCAGGTTTACGCCATTAAAATCGGCCTGGTTTATAGTGGTATCATTACCAATGCTCCCATAATCATCTTTTCCAAACGCTGCATAAAAGTCCTGCGCCATCGGGCCATAATGGCGAAATGTTTTTGCATCCTGGCTTTTATAGTTCCAGGATCCCAAATGAAAAGCGGAAATTTTTTTTAATGCATCTTCCCCGTTTATCTCTTCAAAATTTTCTTTCTTTCTGACATCACTGGTAGTGCTCCATGCATTGTCCCCTGCGGCAAGATATGCATTGGAGGAAAGGTCACTGCTGGTATAAAAGCGGTATCCTCCGGCAAATCTTGCCCGGAAAGAGTTGTTACTTCCGGAATTCATCGTGGTAAGTGAAGAAGCGTCTCCAATTACCAAAGCGCCTTCATGCCCGTTAGTAGAAACCAGTTTCCCAATAGCGATAGAGTAATCGCCACTTGCAATGGCTTCGCTGCCCATGGCGATGGCGGTGGTGCCGCTTGCTTTGGTACCGATGCCCATCGCAGTTGAAAAATCCCCTCCCGCAACAGAACCATGCCCCATGGCTGTAGAAAAATCGCCGTTTGCCTGGGTCAAATATCCCAGGGCGGTGCCATTATATTTAGCGGTGGTACCATTTCCCAATGCAACCGAATTAATTCCACTTGCAACCACATCGTATCCTATTGCTGTGGAATAATTGCCGCTTGCAACAGGAGCATGCCCTATTGCAACTGAATATTCTCCAGTTGCATATGAATTATTTCCCATGGCAATGGAAGAATATCCACTGGCTCTTGGATCATATCCGGAGGCAAAAGAATAGTTACCGGTAAAACCCTGATCCCAGTTTATATTATTTACGTAACCCACCCTGAATGCCGCTTTGCCGGGATACCACAACATCCTTCTTCCAGAACCTGAAACAGAGGGATCGCCGGGCGACGATGGTATATCACCTGCTGCAGAGAACACAACATTACTATCCACTACCTGCAGACGGGCTACAGGATTAATAGTTCCAATACCTACGTTTTGTGAGTTTGCTGCAAAACACAAACAATAATTTACAAACAGCAGAAATAATATTTTTTTCATAATAGCAATTTTTTAAAATAAATGAGTACTTAAATTTAATCATTTATTTGAAATTGTCTTTCCTGCTGGTATCTTAAACCAGTTTGCAATACATTA
>JBDTVX010000069.1:0-17200 GCA_040007015.1 Ferruginibacter sp.
CCACGGCGCTGCAAAAGCTGGCATCCGTAAAAGCAAGCGAATTAAGGATCAGGTCCAGTGCAATGGCCGTCAAGGTTGCCGCCGCCGCGTTTTATCCTACGGTTTCGTTGTATGGTGTGCTTAATACCAATTATTCCAGTGCTGCCATGTTGAATAAAAATCTTGGCAATATGGAAGTGCCAAGCGGCGATTATGTAAATGTAGGCGGGAGCAATCTGCCGGTCATTACCCAGCAAACTAATTTCAGCAGCCAAAAGATCAAATATGGTTCGCAACTGAATAATAACCTGTCAAGCGCGTATGGTATAAGTGTAAATATACCGCTGTTTAATTCTTTTAGAAACAGGTCGATTGTGAAACTGGCAAAGAATGATGAAAGAAATAATCAACTGATTGCTGATAATATCAAATTTCAACTGAGGCAGGCTGTGGACCAGGCTTATATCAATATAACGACTACGTATAAACGATACACGGTATTGCAGGAACAGTCGGCTGCTTATGCCGAATCATTCCGGATCGCAGGCATCCGTTTTGAAAATGGCGTGATCAATTCGCCTGAATACCTGATCGCTAAAAATAACCTTGACCGCACTAACGCCACCATCATCACTACCCGTTACGAATACCTGCTAAGGATGAAGGTGCTGGATTTTTATATGGGGAGGTTGAATTGATAGAGTGGGGTGGGGTGAGGGAGTAAATAAAGTAAATAGAGTAAATAGAGTAAATAAAGTAAGTAAAGTATATAGCCGGTCAATTCAAATCCACAAGGTATAGCCATATCAGTTTTAAATTGCGGTTGGTGGGATGCAAATGTGGCGTTTCACCGTGGCCGGTAGTAACACCGGCCACTTTTTCAACACAAGAATCCTGTAATTAGTTTTTCGGTAGTTTCCAGGAGGATGATTAAAGTTCCAAAACGTTGAAAGAAATCAGCATTCAAAAATCCGATAGCTATCAAAGATTTTATGGTACCTTTTTATTTTTATCAGTTATTAAACAGTCCTATTTAAGGGAAATGATTTGATAAAATTATTTTTCAACAATACTAAACTAATTTATGACGGTAAATTATTGCATTACTTTTATCCGCAAAAGGTTTTTCTTTTTCCGGTGGTAATAATTAAAAAATTACTGTCATAATTTATTTAGCGGGTAAGCGACAACTATGCGTCAGGTATAGAAGATACCAGTACTATAGCCCCGTTAGGAGCTTCGTATTTATAGAAAAAAGAATTCCCGGCTATTCGGGCTCCAAATGAGCTACGTAAAATTATTCAACATCGTCCCTTCCTGCCTCTTTTTGTTTTCTATCCAGCCTGGCATGCCTTGAACAGTAAAAACCAATTGCAAATCAAATCCGCAAATAAGCATTGGCGCAAAGAGTTATCATTACTGTAAATACGTGGCTCCTCCGGAGCCCAGGCCTGAATAGGACCTGCAAGAAAACTCCCGAGACCTTTACGGAAAAGGAATACAGGCAATTTTGCCTTTTGAATGTTGGGACAAAAAATGGATTATGGAAATAAGGGTAGAAGAACACTTCCTGAAAAAGCGTTCACTAATATTATGATTCGCGTTTAAAACAGGTAGGGGGCAACCCTTGTGGCTATCCTATCAAAGGGCAGGTAGGGCAATCACAAGGGTTGCTCCTACAAACGTTTTATCACGATCTTTTCTGTATACTCTCCCAATACTTCATTAAAGAAATTTTTTGCAGCTAAAAATTTAGCGGCAGGTATTTTATATTCATCGAGCTCCAGCCGGGCCACCGAACGAATGCTCTTTTTAATTTCATCAAATTCGCAGGAAGTGGTATAACTGCCATATTCAAATTTTAATTTCTTAGCCTTTGGCAATGTTTCAATTCCAAATCCTTCCGGCAATTGGTAAACGGTGGTATCCGTTTTAACAAAGGGACTTTCAAAATAAAAATCCTGGGTTCGGTTCTCTGCCCTGGGGAGTGTCTTGCTCCAGATTTTATAAATCCGGGGATTAAGGAATAATTTCTTCCCTGCAGTAAATTCCGGAATTTTACTGATGCTCATGCTCATTTTTGTTGGGGCGTTTTTATCTGCCTGATCATAATTTATTTCGAACTCGTCGGGCTGCATATAACCAATATAATTAACCAGGAATCTTTTTTGATCATCCTTTTTTTGATTGTCGATATAATACATCATCTCCTGTTTATACTCGCCTGTAGTATTTAGCATAACATTTACTATACCCGAACCATCAGGTGCGAGATCAATAGTGGAATTTGATGAAAAAGTATTATTTGAAGCTTTACTTGTTGGAGTGGCTACGAGTTTACCACCATCTTCCGTTATCAGCAATGCATTCCTGTTTTCGGTAAAATTTCCCAGTACCCCAAATTCAGTGGTGTTACTGGTACATTCAAGCCAGATGGAATCTGTTTTTAAAGGCACACAAAGTATTACGTGATTAAACCCGCTGTAAGGAAAAGAAGGGTCAACAGGTTCTTTATTATAAGATGCGTTGATCAGGGCCTGGTAACTTTTTATACCTATCGCACTTAAACAGGCCTGGGTATAATTGCTCAATGCTTTACAATCGCCATATTTTTTTTTATCCACGAAATCGGCCTCAAAGGGTTTAAACCCGCCGATTCCCAGGCTTATAAGAACATACCTGCAATTGGCCTGGAGATAGTTGTAAATAACCCTGGTTTTTTCCCGGTCATTTGTTTCTTTCTTAACCAGTGCCTGGAAAAATTGCTTCCTTTCCTCACTAAGGTTATTGGCGCTTTTAGCCAATGATCCATACCACTTTCCAAAACTTTGCCAGGTACTCATATCTCCTGCATAGCCATCCAGTTCAAATTTAACAGGTGATAATAAAATATGCGGATACCTGCTTTCATAACTTACGCTGCCGTCCTCGTATTCCAGCGCAGGAAGGTTTTTAACGGACCATTTATATGTTTTAATTTTTTCATCATTGGTGATCACAGGCGTAATGTTGGTATTTTTTCTTATAAATTTCAGGTCAAGATCTGCCGGAACAGTTGCAATATATTCAGAATTCTCAACCGACTGTTCGGGTAACTGAACCTGGTACCTCGGATAGTGAAGTAAACCAATGTATTTTATTTCATAATCAACCTGGATCGTTACCGGATAAGATGTGGCAACCACCTCAATAAAATATATCTTCCCGTCAGGCACCAGGCCTTCACCCGAGGTTTGCACTGATAAATCGGACCGTTTGTACTTCCTTTGATAAACCCCCTTACTATCAAAAAGCTGTATGGAAAAGTTTTCGAGTGAATGGAACTGATCAGTAGATTCGTGAAAAGCCAATTCATCTTTTCCATTTTCATTTAAAATGGTCACTACGCTGTGCACTTTATAAACAGCCTTATTGACCGACTTTATTTCAAATTCTATCCGCTCTTCCCGTATCACTGAATAAGCATTTTTTTTCATATCCTCCGGAATCGGGGAAGCATCGTATATTTTATTCTGCCCATAGCCGTTTAATAATATGAACATGATTATGGTTGTAAAAGCAATTCTTTTCATAGCTGGTCTTTCTTTTTTATAATAACGGGTTCGTTTAGTTTTGATAATAGTATTTTATAAAAGTCTGCAAATCCGGGATACTCACCGGCCGCATACCACGATCGCCTGAAATCTACTGACATCCGCACATTCAATGAATTGTTCTCAGCGCTGATAAACCGCTTAAAGATGATACTGGTGTCCGGCATTATTAAGGAAATATTCTGAGGCAGTTCTTCAAATATATAGTCAAAAGGTATCGTATAATTTCCATAGATCGTATATTCCTGCGGATAACAAAATTCAATATCGGTACGCCGTTCAGTAGCAGGGAACTGGTTCTTTTCCAGTCCGGAAAACAGGTTCATTTTAAAATAACGATGTTCACCGGAATTACTGAGCGCCATCGAAAATCGTAGTTTTTGCTCTAATGGCAAAGTATCGGTTTCCGGGTTTTCCATCCCGGTGGCATCGATCTGTAAGCCATTGTATTCCCCGGTTAAATAACCGGCTGCATATTTATCCTTGTCTTCCATCCAGTCTTCATAACGCTGCTTGCGTGCGTAGCCGCTGCTTGTAATCAGCACATCGCCCTTCATAGTTCCACTGCTATCTATTTCTCCCCTTACTGCTGTTATTACCTTATACTTATGAATGGTATCAATTGCATCCAGCCACCGACCATTCCCTTGCTCTACAATAAAGCCCTTTGTATTGATAACTTTCACGGGGATCAAATGATACGATGCATACTTATCAGTAGCGTCCAGTACATAATATTTTTTTTTATCCTCCACCAGTGCCATAACGGTATTGAACTGGTTTATAAATGGTAAAGCAGTATTTACCAATCCATTATCCCTGGTACTAAAAAGAACCGGCAAGGCAGGTACACCGGCCTGGTTTAGCAGGGATACCAGCAGCAGGTTGATATCGGCGCTGCTGCCGCTTTGTTTTTGAAAAGCTTTTTTTATTCCTTCAAAAGAGTAGATGGTTTCCCGTCCATCCCAATGCATTTTCTTTTTTACATAATTATATACAAACTCCATCCTGTTTTCCAATCCCTGCACTTGATTGGCCGCCAGGATCATACCGGATGATGCAGTCGGATTTCTATTTATTTGCCTTCCAAAATCAGCATCATTGATAAGCTCCCCGGCCACATCATACCAGTCGCCGGGTGTATTTACTTCGTTGCCATTACCATAATCAATCCCCGATAGCCGGAAGGATAATCTTTGAAGATAATCCCTGGCAGAACCCATATAAGGCTCGTTGCGTATAGCAGGCAGGTTGTGCATGTTAAAATTTTTCTGTATTACCGTCCAGCTTACCGTACCGCTTTTCACGATCAGCCGGTCCGTGTAGTTGGTCTCCTTCATTTCAAGCGAATCTGCAGTCAGCGGCTGTATTGTAAAATGAAAGAGTGAGGGAATACTAACCTGGTACCCGCTATACCTGGTAGGTATATTGCTTTGAAAATACCAGTCTTTTATATCAGCAATTGTTTTACGCGCCATTATATATTTGTATTCAATAACAGATCCTACTTTCACTTCAGGAAAAACAATGATCAGTTCACTGTATTGTTTATTGATCCTTCTGTTGTAAAAACCATTTTTATAAATGGTTGTTTTTTTAATCCTGCGGCCATCCATTATATTATAGGTACAGGCATCCATCTTTATAATCTTTTCGTCATTATTATTGCTGTAAAAAGGTATGGTCACATTCGCATACGAAAGGCCGGCGGGTTTTAATATTTTTATACGCACCCTTCGCTCATACATTGTGGTAAAGAACGCCAGGTCGTTTGCTTTCCTGGTGAAATACATATTTCCCCAATCAATCAATTTACAGGCATCGGAACCCGGGTCAAAAGAGCAGTCCTTCAGTTCCAGGTCCGACAATTCAATTTTACCAAATGCCGGTAGCCCTTTTTGAGCCATTGCAATTTGCACCATGCAAATAAATGTCAAAAAGGGGAAAGAAAATTTCATAAAACGAATATACTTAATTGATGCCTCAGGTGTCCGACGGCAGGCGGGAGAGATTTTCAAATACGCTAAAAACAATCGTACTGCTTAAAATCTGCGTTATCCAAATGCACTACCAGGTACCTTACTTTTTCTTAAACACGATCTGCTCATTTATCATTTCAAAAAGCTTTTTGTAAAACTCCTGGAAGTAAGGATAATCATCAACAGAATAAAATGGCTTTTTAACTTCCAGTGTTATCCTTACAGAGAGTTCATTCTCCTCTACTTTCATTATCCGCGAAAAAATAATACTGGTGTCCGGCATGATCATTTTTGTATTCTTTGGTAATTCATCATACCCGTAACCCGGGGGGATAGTAAATGTTCCGAGAATTGTATATTTTTGGTTGCTTCCAAAAAACACATCTGAAAAACGGTTATCGGCGATAAATGGATTTTTTTCAAGACCCGCAAAAAGGTTGGTTGAAAAATAATGATAATCGCCGGAAGAACTGGTTTTGCCGGTAAAGCTTATATGCTGGTTAAGTGGCAATGAATCGATCTCCTCATTTTCTACGGTTAAGCTGTCAACGGTAAGGCCGGTATTCTTTGAATCAAAATAAGTTTCGATAAATTTTTGTTTACCTTTTTTTAATGCCTGTATCCTTTCAAGACGGCTGTATTCGGAAGATGCAATAGAGGCTGTTCCCTTTATCAGTCCTTTCTCGTTGATATCGGCCATTAAAATGGCGGTATTTTTGTAGAATTTATCTGCATTCCACAACATCCTCCAGCCCCATTCGGATGTGCTTAATTTCTCAATTACCAGCCCTTCCGAATAAAGCACATCATAGGGAATTAAGTTTGCCGGGGTGTATTTATTAGTGGCATCCATTACATAAATATGCTTATCAATTTCAACAAAGGCCATTACCTTATTAAACTGTTCATAGCCCGCTATTCCTGTATTTACCCTGCCATTTTCGCGGGTGCTTACCAGCACCGGGTGCACAACCAGGTCTGCATCTTTTAGCAGGTTTACCAATATCAGGTTAATCTCTCCCGAAGTGCCTTTCTTATCTTTCCACGCCGATTTTACACCATCCATCGCCCATATACCATACGATTCGTCCCAATGCATATTTTTTCTCACATAATCGTATATGATTACCATCTTCTGGTATGGATCAGTAATTTTTCCAAGCATAAGATCCAGTTCGGCCGTGCGGGGGATATTCCTCTTTAACTGAACGC
The DNA here is from genome assembly GCA_040007015.1 of Ferruginibacter sp. Lineage (GTDB taxonomy): Bacteria > Bacteroidota > Bacteroidia > Chitinophagales > Chitinophagaceae > Ferruginibacter. The sequence goes on from JBDTVX010000069.1 coordinate 6,764, forward strand.
CAAAATCCTCATCCTCCATCAGATCTTTTATGATCTCCTGCCAGGAATAGAGAAGGCTCTTCCTTGGCTGACTGGGAAAATCCACTGCCTGTATGATAGGAATAACCTGTTGCATATAGTCTTCATCACAGGTAATATAAGCCTCGTCCCTAAGTGCAGGGATATTTTTCATGGTATAGTTCTTAATATTCCGGTTACTTTGCTGACTTTCCTTATATTCTGTGGATAGTCCTCCTTTCTGTGTTGCTGTTACGATCAGCTCATTCGGAAAATCCATTGTATAGCGGCTGAATTTTACGGGTATCGATCTTTGAAAATACCAGTTTTTTAAAGCGTAAAAACCATTTGCCTCATCCTTGTACTTATACTCGATTATACTTCCCTTTTTTACTTCCGGAAAAGTAAAGATCACTTCAGAATATCGCTTATTCAATTTCTTGTGGTATATGAGACTCTTCTCTACTTTGGTAAACACAATATTACCTTCAGCATCCAGGTTGATCGTTTGTGCGGAAATATTATTGATATCTTCGCGGTTGCGGTCAGAATTATACCGTATTTTAATATTCGCCCTGTCGAAGCCCTTTTCTGTTAATATCTTAATTCTTACATGTCTTAACAGTTCGGTAGTAACGCCTGAATTCAGGTAGCAATACACTTCCCCTACATCAAATAAAACCATGGCCTCTGCGGCATTGTCAAAAGTGCATTCTTTTATTTCGAGATCGGCTTTATCTATTTTGCCATAAGCGGGAATATCCTTTTGCGCAGATACACTGGTGCATAGGATGGACATGAGGAGTAGGATAAAAAGAGAATTTTTCATATTAGGGCCGGGTAAATTTTGCGCAAGGTATCTTATTTCATCGATAATACATTTTATTTCATCCGGAATACATTAATTTGAGATAAAATGGTATATATTAAACAAAAACGGCAAGAATGAAATTATTTAAAATCCTGGGCACTATGTTTTTCTTTTACTCCTGTAATGCACAACCCAAGCAGGCCGCGCTAAAAGTAAATGCCGATGACAACAGTTTGTTGTGGGAAGTAAATGGTATGGGACTAAAAAAACCTTCTTATTTATTTGGCACTTTTCATATGATGTGTAAAGATGATATACATTTCAGCGAACAATTAAAAACCGCCCTTACAAATTCTTCGCTTGTCTATCTCGAAATGGATATGGATGATCCGGCAGTTATGCTGGGTGGATTGCTGCTGATGAATATGAAAGATGGAAAAAAATTGCAGGACCTGTATACCGCGGAGGAATATCAAAAAGTAGCATCTTATTTTAAAGATAGTCTCCGGATGCCAATTGGGTTTTTGCAAAGTACCAAACCTTTTTTCCTGGCGGCAATGCTATATCCGAAAATGATGCCCTGCAAAACATTGTCCGGTGTGGAAGAAGAATTGATGAAACTGGCAAAGCAGCAGAAAAAGGAAATAAAAGGACTGGAAACAATAGAATTTCAATCATCTGTATTTGATAGTATTCCTTATGAAGACCAGGCGAAGGAGTTATTAAAATCTATCGATAGCATGTCATCTTATCAAAAGTATTTTGATACGATGATTACCGTTTACAAAACCCAGCAACTAAAAGAAATTGAAACACTTTTTAAAGATACAGAGTTTGGAATGGAGGATCACCAGGACCTGCTGTTGAATGACCGGAATAAAAACTGGGTTAGCCAATTAAAGACTATCATGAAAGATGAAAGTGTATTCGTAGCGGTTGGTGCCGGTCATTTGGTGGGTAAACAAGGGCTTATCAATTTACTCAGAGAGGAAGGGTATACGCTAAAACCCATATTGAATAAATAATTGATAATTGACAAATGGGAATGTCTTCAATTCGCAGATTATTAAATTATCCAATGGCATAAAAATCATTGATTTAATTATCAATATTAAAGAACTGGCAAGACAACCGGGAATTAAAGTTCAAATATTTTTCAAAAATCAATTATCAATTTTCGATTCTCTTTCTTATCCGGTAATTTTACAAAATGAACAAGATAAAAAATACAAATCATTACTCCTTACTCATTACTCATTACTCATCACTCCTTATCAGTGCCGTTTTCCTGCTTGTTTGTTTTTCCGCATGCGAAAAAGACATCAATTTTAATTTAAAGAATTCAGAAGATCTATTGGTGGTAGATGCCAATATTGAAAATGACCGTCCACCGGTAGTAGTCCTTACCAAAAGCCTCGATTTTTTTAGTACACTCAATCCCGCATTGTTAGTCAATTCATTTGTTCGAAATGCAGAGGTAACCATTTCCAATGGAGTGCTTACCCATAAATTAAAAGAATATGCGACAGAACTGGGTGGAGGCGTTAGCATATATTCCTACAGTATTGATTCTGCCAACCTTGCTACCGCTTTTACAGGGGCATTTAATACACGCTATACATTGAATATAAAATCAGAAGGCAAAGACTATACAGCCACTACTTTGATCCCTCCATTAACAAAAAAAGCGGATTCGATGTGGTGGAAACCGGCCCCGTTTTCTGATGATACCAATAACGTGGTGTTGATGGTAAGAGCCACCGATCCGCCGGGGCTTGGAAATTATATCCGGTATTTTACCAGGAGAAACAGCGGACCTTTTTTGCCTGGGGAGAACTCTGTTTTTGACGACCAGGTTATAGATAATACTACGTATGAAGCACAGGTTGATCCGGGTGTGAACCGGAATAATCCTGTTCCTTTTGACAGTAATTATTTCAGAAGGGGAGACACAGTTACCCTGAAACTATGTAATATTGATAAACCTACCTTCACTTTCTGGAGTACCTGGGAATTTGCGTTTCAAAGTATTGGTAACCCTTTTGCGCAACCGAATAAAGTAATCGGCAATATCAGCAGTGACGCATTGGGAGATTTTTATGGCTACGCGGCATTTTATAAAACACTGATAATTCCAAAATAGGGTGTAAGGTGTAATTTTGAAGGTGTAAGGCCCGGAGTAGGCAGGACAGAGGATCGTGTTTTCATTTCCATTTTTACGAAACCTTACACCCTACACCTTTAACCTTCAACCTTATACCTTACACCGTCTAACTTTATCATGAAGCAATTTTTTCTGCCTGCATTTTTATTGTTACTTATTGCAGGAGCATCCGCACAAATCAAAAAGCCGTTGGATCATTCTGTATACGATGGCTGGAAAAGTATTGGTGAAAGAATGATCAGCAGTGATGGAAAATATATTGTATATACCGTCAATCCGCAGGAGGGTGATGGCGAACTGATCATTCAAAATGCAGTAACAAAATATAAAAAAATAATTTCGCGTGGTGGCGGTGCCGTTATCAGCGAGGATAGCCGCTACGTATTTTTTAAAATAAAACCGTTTTTCGGGGAAACGCGCCAGGCAAGAATTAAAAAGAAGAAGGTGGATGAAATGCCAAAAGACAGCCTGGGCATGGTTGAGCTGGGAAAAGACAGTCTTATTAAAATTGCAAGGATAAGATCATTTAAAGTGCCGGAAAAGGCCGCCGGTTGGATCGCCTATCATTTGGAGAAGCCCTTGCCTGATACATCCCAAAAAAAAATCAGCTCCGATTCGGCTAAAATAAAAGTGGATATACTGGTTAAGCTGGCAGACTCCATTATCAGGAAATCAATTGACTCAATAAAGGGTAAAATTGAAAAAGAAGAAGTGATAAGTGCGGCTCATAAAGCAGCTAAAGAGATATTAAAAAAAGGAGCAGATGATCAAATAGCCATTGAAGGGGATAAGACCAAAGATGCAGAAGGGGATGCCACGGCTGCCACGGCTGCTGCCGAAGGAACCGACCTGGTGGTCCGGCGAATGGCTGATCCCAGGGAAAAGACCTTTAAGCTGGTGAATGAATTCTATTTTGATAAAAGGGGTACAAAGTTAATAATTGAAACCACGAAGGATTCCGTCGCTAAGGCCCTTGTAATGATTTATAATTTACAAACGGATAAAATTGATACCGTGTTGAAAGGTTTCAATGATTGTAAAAATTTTGCGATGGATGAGGATGGAAACCAACTGGCATTTGTTGCTGAAAGGGACAGTAGTACGAAAGCATTGCAAAAATTTTATAAACTCTGGTATTATACTTCCTGGCAGGATAGCGCCAGGCTGCTGACGGATAAAAATACAGCCGGTATGCAGTTAGGCTACACCGTTAGTGAGAATGGAAATATCAGCTTTAGTAAAGATGGTAAAAAAATATTTTTTGGCGTGGCTGTTATAAAACCGCCAAAGGATACAATGCTGGTAGATTTTGAACTCGCGCGCCTTGATGTATGGCATTATAATGATGATTACCTGCAGCCCCAGCAATTAAAACAACTGGATCTTGAATTAAAGCGCAGCTACCTGGCTGTAACCATACCCGGTAGTGATAAAATCGTACAGCTCGGAGACGCAAACGCGGAAAACATCGCGCTGGTAAATGAAGGCAACGCAGACTATGTACTGGCAAATACCACAAAGGGAAACAGGGTTGCATCGCAATGGACAGGCAGAAGTATGCAGACGGGTTATGTCATCAGTACCGCCACTGGTTTAAAAAAGCTGGTGAAAAGAAATGTATTGGCATTCATGCAGGCTTCCCCCGGTGGAAAATTTGTTTATTGGTATGAACCGGATATTAAGAATTATTTTGCCTATGAAGTAGCCACCGGCAATATTAGAAATATTACCGGGAAAATAAAGGTACCGCTCTACAATACTGAAAATGATGTACCCGATTATCCGGGTGCATCAGGCATTTCCGGTTGGACTGAAAATGACAGGTATTTCCTGCTAAACGACGAGTATGACATCTGGCAGGTTGATCCTACCGGTAGGGAACAGCCCAAAAATATCACCCATGGTTTTGGCAGAAAAAACAAGACCACGTTTGATTATGTTCAACTGGATCGGGAAAAAAGATTTATGCTGCCAGATGAAACGATACTGTTACGCTCTTTTAATAAAGCCAATAAGTATGCGGGTTATTTTACAAAAAAAATAAACGAAGTGGCGGACCCTTCACTTTTACTAACCGGGCCATATAGTTTTAATGGCCCTTTGAAAGCAGACAGTGCCGAACAGTATATTTTACAGCGTGCAAACATCAACGGCAGTGAACTGTTTACAACTGCCGATCTTAAAAACCTGGTACCCCTCACAGATATTGCAAGCCAGCAAAAAGAATATAACTGGCTCACCGTGGAACTGGTAAAATGGAAAATGTTTGATGGAAGAATGAGTGAAGGGCTATTATACAAACCAGCCAACTTTGACCCGAAGAAAAAGTACCCTATCATTTTTTATTTTTACGAGCGCAATACTGACGGATTATATAATTACAGGGCACCGGCGCCCAGCGCGTCTACTGTGAACGTGCCCTGGTTTGCAAGTAACGGGTATTTAATTTTTGACCCCAATATTTATTACAAAACCGGTGAACCCGGACCGAGCGCTTACAACAGTGTAGTGAGCGCCGCGAAATATTTATCAAAAATGCCCTGGGTCGACAGTACCAGGATGGCGTTGCAGGGCCAAAGCTGGGGTGGTTACCAGGTTGCATACCTGGTTACCCGAACCAATATTTTCAGGGCGGCAGGGGCAGGTGCGCCGGTAGCCAATATGACAAGCGCCTACGGGGGTATCCGCTGGGGGCCTGGTATTAACAGGCAATTTCAATACGAAAAAACTCAAAGCAGGATAGGAGCCACCTTATGGCAGCGTCCTGATCTCTACATCAAAAACTCGCCGCTGTTTAGCGCCAATAAAATAAACACGCCTTTACTGATCACACACAATGACGCTGATGATGCAGTTCCATGGTACCAGGGCATAGAATTATTTACTGCATTGCGCAGACTAAATAAAAAGGTATGGATGCTCCAGTATAATGGCGAAACACATAATTTATCAGAGCGCAGGAACCGCAAGGATCTTTCGGTAAGGCTCGGACAATTTTTTGATTATTATTTAAAAGATGCAAGACCCGCCAAATGGATAAAAGAAGGGCTACCGGCAACGGATAAGGGAAAAGAATGGGGATTGGAACTGGTTCCTGCCGCTAGTGAGGAAAATATCCCCGGCCCTTAGGCAATGTCATTATGTTAAGAATTTGTATTTCGTTCCATCGGAACGGCTGGTGGGTAGCAGATAATTTATTATCCAAATATCACGTTCCGCAGGAACGTATGGTGCAATGACAATATTAATATTGACTGGTAGCCTGGGCGCCTTGATAAGTTGTATCATAAATTGAATTACAACCAGCTCAAGCGTACGCTGGCCCAGCGAGGATGTTTATAAATCGTATTATCGGAGCATCGAATTTTTGACTGCATTTCATCATATAATTATTATAATGTGAGATATAATAACATAAGTTGCCGGGGGTTAAACAAATCAGACCCGTCAGACCTCTTTATCCGGGCAGGCATTGCGAAATCAGACATCAGACATAACCCTTTCATTTCAAAATCTTTTTGGCAACCACTGTTGTCCCATCAATTTTATGTGTGTACTTCAGGCCAAGTATCGTAGTTATAATTGGATACGCCTGTACATTCTCAAAAGAAGGGATGGTAAGATGTTGTTTAAATGCCGGCCCCCCAGCAATAAAAGCTGGCATGCATGTCCCGCAGGGCCGGATCAAAACCATGTGCACCCGGATGAGGTTTGATACTGGAAAAACTGAAGATCCGGCCATGATGGGAAGGGTATAAACCGGTGACGATCGTATAATGCCAGGGCCATACTATTCCGAATAAAATGATAATATATGGTTTCATGGTAGGGGTTGATTGATTTATAAGTTGAGAAGTTGAAAGGTTGAATAGTTGTAAGCTAGCAGCTTTTCTGATTTTCAACTTCCCATCTCTTATTAATTTTTTATGTTTAAACCTATCAACCAATCAACTTCTCAACCAACCTATTACTTCAATAATTTTTCCGGTTTAATTAATTCAGGAAGCGCCTTTTGCGTTCTGCGAATGTGAGGAATGGATGTAACCTGTACATACGTTTCACCCGGGTTGTGCTGTATATAATTTTGATGATAATCCTCGGCGTTCCAGAATTTAGTGTATGGAATTACAAGCGTTGCGATAGGCTTTGAATAAATACCTGATTTTGTTAATTGCTGCATATAATCGACTATCAATTGTTTTTCAGCGGAATTGCTGTAAAATGCAATTGAACGATACTCTTTACCGAGATCGGGCCCCTGGCCATTTACCTGCGTAGGATCATGCGAAGCAAAAAATACTTTTAAAAGCGTGGAATAGCTTACCTGGGTTGAATCGTAATATACTTCTACCGATTCAGCATGACCGGTAGCGCCGCTTCCCACTTCCTCATAAGTGGGATTTTCTTCATTGCCGCCCGCATACCCCGAGATCGCTTCCCTTACGCCTTTCACACTTTCAAAAACAGCTTCTTCGGCCCAAAAACAACCTGCTGCAAAATACGCTTTACTAAGCCTTAGATCCGGGTCTTCTTTTTGAAATATTAATGCCACGCCATCCATGCAATACCTTAAACCGGTTGGCTTTGGCCCATCCTGGAATACATGGCCCAAATGTGCGCCGCAGCGCTGGCAGGAGATTTCATCCCGTGTCATCCCCTCAGAATTGTCTTCAGATAAATGTACGCTCTTGCCGGAATAAGGAGCGTAAAAACTTGGCCAGCCGGTTCCGGAATCAAACTTGGTTGTTGAACGAAACAAAGGATTTCTGCAGCTCACACAATAATAAATACCGGTATCTTTATTGTGTTCATATCCGCTGGAAAATGCCAGTTCCGTACCCTGTTCCCTTGTAATATTAAATTGTGCCGGGGTTAGCTTTTTTTTCCATTCCGCCTTCGTTTTCGCAACTTTTGTGGTCCAGGTGGTATCAGGAACCAGGCTATCCATAATTGTTGATGCCTCATTTGATGGCAGGTTGCAACTAAATAGCCCCGAAACAATCAATGTCCCAAATAGAAAATTTTTCATTTTATTTTATAAGTTATTCCAAAGTGTTTTTTAATACCGCTGTTAAAAAGATTTATTTTATATACGATGTGTTTTTAAGTTTAGTTGGATAAAAATGTGAAAACTTTGTTAGGGTGGATATATCACCAGAATATACAATGATTACAAAATTATACAGGTTTATTCATCTGTGTTGTTATATTTAATATTTAGTAATTGATAATTATAGTTGATAATTGAAAATGTTTTAAGTTCATTTCTTTACTTGATTTACGCAGTACGAAATGGAGGCGCCGTATGGGGGTAGCCTATTAAGATAGGTGGAAAAATTGAACCGGAGGAATTATTGTGTCACTATTTATTTGGCAGAATGATCGAATCTTCAGCCCCATATCACGTAGCGGTTAAAACCTAAAAAACGAATCTGCATAAATGAATGGCAAAGTATAGAATGGCCCAATAACGGTTTTTATCAGTTACCCGTAAGCACGGTTCTGCTTCTTTTTAATGCCTGGGCAAAAGTGGCCAGCACATTTCCCTTGCCGATCGCAAACAATAAGCGGGATTTTTTTAGTTCCTGGGTCACCTGTTCGCTTCCTACTTCAGAGAGGATGAGTTTGGTTCCGGCGCTCCTCGTTTCCCTGTTCAGATCTGCCAGCATCCTTATACCTGTTGCATCAATAATAGGAACCCTTCTCATACGGACGATAAGGATGCGGGGTGTTTTTTCAATGAATTTCATTGCATCTTTGAATTTATAAGCGGCGCCAAAAAACAGGGGGCCGTTTATCTCAAATACCTCCACCCCAGCGGGGATCGAATAATTACTCATCGGTTCATTATCTTCATCGCGCTCCTCATTATTCATCTCATTGGTAAGAATATTCACATTGCTTGATTTGGTCATGTTTCGCATAAACAGGAATGCGGCCAGTATCATTCCTATTTCTATGGCAACTGTTAAGTCTACGATCACGGTTAAAAGGAAAGTGATCAGCAATACGGCAACATCGGTGCGTGGACCCTTCACCAGCGAAATAAAGCTCTGCCACTCACTCATGTGATATGCTACCACTACCAATATGCCCGCCAGCGTAGCCATGGGTATCAGGGCTGCCCATTTACCGGTAAAAAGTATAATGATCAACAGCACTATAGAATGTACGATACCGGCAACGGGTGTACGCCCGCCATTTTTTACATTGGTGGCAGTACGGGCAATTGCGCCGGTAGCAGGAATGCCGCCAAATAAAGCGGAAAAAATATTAGCAGTCCCCTGGGCAACCAGTTCCATATTGGACCGGTGACTGCTTCCGATCATGCTGTCGGCAACTACTGCGGATAATAAGGATTCTATTGCGCACAGCAACGCGATGGTAAATGCAGGCTGTACCAGGTGCCTGATCGTTTCAAAATCTACATGCGGTATTGAAAGCATTGGAAAAGATAACTGGATATTACCAAAGCGGCTGCCAATTGTTTCTGCCGGTAAATGAAATATCTGTACTGCTGCGGTGGTAACAATAATGGCTATTAGTGAGCCCGGTATTTTATGCGTTACATAGGGCCAGGCGAGCAGGATGATCATAGTAACAATACCAATGAACGTTGCTGTAACACTGAAACTGCTGAAGGATAAAAAGTAAGACTGCCATTTGCTGATAAAGTCGGCCGGTACGCTACCCATTTGTAATCCAAAAAAATCTTTCATTTGTGAAGAAAAGATGATCAGTGCGATACCACTTGTAAAACCAACGATCAAGGGATGCGGGATAAATTTGATAATGGATCCCAGCCTCGCAAACCCCATAATGATCAGCATTATTCCGGCCATAAGGGTCGCAATGATCAGTCCGTTTACGCCATATACCTGCACGATGCCGTACACGATTACGATAAACGCCCCGGTAGGCCCGCCAATTTGTACCTTGCTGCCGCCCAGCGCCGAAATAATAAATCCTGCGATCACCGCGGTAAACAGCCCTTTTTCGGGAGAAACACCTGATGCAATGGCAAAAGCAATTGCAAGAGGTAATGCAACAATGCCTACAATCAAACCTGCCAGCAGATCCTTACCAAACTGTTCCCGGGTATAATTTTTTAAAGTGTCAAATATCTTTGGTCGAAACATGTTTTGTTGGTTAACGGGGTAAATCAGGATGTTCTCCTGATGTGTTGAAAATATATCCTGGCCATTTGAATATTACTCCATTCCATAACCTCCTTATTCATCGGGTTTAATTTTTCAAGATAGGTAATATTCCAATCTACAAAACCGGCAATATTCTCAGTGGTCACCTTATTTCGCTCCAGGTTTTCCAGCGAGTTGCCTATCAGATCTTTCACTTCTTCCTGCGAGCCTGCAACCAGGATATTACTTATAAGTTCAGCCCGATACTCATTTAATGAAATTGACATGACTGTTATTGGATTTATTTTATTAATATATTGAGGTGC
>JBDTVX010000070.1:0-17179 GCA_040007015.1 Ferruginibacter sp.
CTAAGCGTTTCCTTCGCATCTGTACAAAAACCGGGATGAACCTTAGAGCTTTGCACAACCGTACTTCTGGTAGCGGTAAGCCAGCGAAAACGTGAAGCTATATCAAGCTTTCCAATCGGGCCGGCTCCCTCACCTCCCGCACAGATCCGCTCGAAAGCGAGTAAATTTTCTTCTACTTCCTTAATATCCAACTCACCACAAAAAGCCTTCAGCCGTTCCTGGTTGATGCCGTACATGGCCTCCAAAAAATTAAGTTTTGAGCAGTAGAGGATGACTCCTACATTCAAAAATTCTTCCCGCTCAACCCGGGGTACAATGCGGATAACGGCATACTCAAATAAGTGATTTTCCTGCATGTTGCGCTTCTTTTAAAAAGATTTCTGAATTTGCAAACCGCAATTCTAAAAATTGAATGTATGCCTGGCGGTGCAGGGCCGTTGACTCAAATGACGGATCGCTTTGCAGCCATTCATCCGGGATCAGATCAACAATGGAGCGGATACCCGAAGTGGTTAGCAGCGAATGAAATTCAGCATCCACCTTCTCCAGTTCACTGGCTTGCGGCAGCAATACATGATCTTTCACCAGTACGAATGGTCGCAGTGCCTGCTCTTCCCAATTCTGCCAGTTGTGATGAAAATACAGGCTGGCTCCGTGATCGATCAGCCACAATTCCTTGTGCCAGGATAACATATTTGTATTACGAACAGTGCGATCCATATTGGTGATCAGGCAATCCAGCCAAACGATCTTTGAGGCAAGTATGGGATCTACTTCGTTAACCGTTGGATCGAATGTGATGGAACCAGACAGATAATGCAGCCCAAGGTTAAGTCCCACACTGGCTTTGAGCAGATCCTGTATTTCCTCATCCGGCTCGGTGCGGCCAAAGGCAGTGTCTACATTGGCAAAAACAATTTCGGGTACGCGCAAGCCAAGTACACGCGCAATCTCTCCACCCACCAATTCGGCAATAAGCGATTTAATACCCTGCCCTGCCCCGCGAAACTTCAACACGTACAAAAACCCGTCGTCTGCCTCTACAATTGCGGGCAATGAGCCGCCTTCACGCAATGGCGTAACATAGCGGGTAACATTCACTGTTCTTACCTGTTGCTGGCTATTATTCATTGGCGTTATTATAAATTGATAGGTTGCTCCCAGGCGTGAAATTAAATCTTTTTGAATTATTCATTGAATATGCGTGCTTTCATGCCAGCGGGTTTTCATGTTAACGGGAAAACGACGCAGCTACTGGAATATGCATTGCCTGAGAAACTGTTTTAAATTTAATTTGAAATGCTTTTTGGTAACGTCATTGATGCCATTTTTACAAATGTTGAACGGAGCGTCGCCAATGTCGACGCCATGAAAAACAACTGCTGGGTAAAAAAAATCATTTCTAAATAACCTCCAGGAAGATATAAAAATGAGATCTTAAATCTCATATAGCGGTTGGTAAAGTGCAACCCGTTTCAGAGAAACTCAGCGCGATAATAGCCACTTTTGGTCCCATACGAAATTGTGGAGATAAATTTTAAAAAGCCGCCCTGGCAAAAAACACTTTCATTGATATTTATTTACAGAGCCCGGTATAATAAAATGATTGTATAAGAGTCATTGATTTATTAACTTAGCACCTCAACCTTTAAGTTCATTTTTTATGAATCACGACGAAAAGCTAGCCATCATCCAGGAAGACGCCTGGCTGAATCCTTATGTTCATGATGTTTACGACCGGTTTGAGCGTTATAAAAAAGCACTCCGAGAAATTGAAAGCGCAGAAGGAAACTTGCTCAATTTTGCCAATGGCCACCAATACTATGGAATTAATTTCGATACGGAAAGAAATGGCTGGTACTATAGAGAATGGGCCCCCGGTGCTTATCAACTGTACCTAACCGGTGATTTCAACGGATGGGACAGAACTTCTCACCAATTGGAAAAAAACTATAAAGGAGATTGGGAAATATTTCTTCCTTACGACACCTACAAAGATTCCTTTGTACATGGCAGTAAAATAAAAGTGACGATTGATGCGAAGAATGGCGTAGTGGATAGAATTCCGGCCTGGATCCGGAGAGTGGTACAGGACCCTGCCACCCATGATTTTGCAGGGCAGTTGTGGTTCCCGGAAACGCCTTTTGAGTGGACCGATAACCACTTCGACCTGGCCCGGAATGTGCAGCAGCCCATTATTTATGAGAGCCATGTAGGAATGGCCCAGGAAGCTGAAAAGGTAGGAACCTATATAGAATTTGCCGACGAAATATTGCCCCGGATAAAAGATGGCGGCTATAATGCCATCCAGTTGATGGCGATCATGGAGCATCCTTATTATGGATCATTCGGATACCATGTCTCCAATTTCTTTTGCCCCTCTTCCAGGTTCGGCACACCGGAAGACCTGAAATATCTCGTGAACAAGGCCCACAGTATGAATATTACCGTGATCATGGACATCGTTCATTCCCATGCGGTAAAAAATCTTTCGGAGGGACTGAATGAATTTGACGGCACCGACAGTCAGTATTTTCATGGAGGGCCCAGAGGTTATCATGAAGGATGGGATTCAAAATTATTTGATTACGGAAAATGGGAAGTAAAAAAATTCCTGCTGTCCAATACAAAGTATTGGCTGGAAGAGTTTCACTTCGATGGCTACCGTTTTGATGGCGTTACTTCTATGCTCTATTTCCATCACGGATCTACTTCGTTTGATCACTATGACAAGTATTTTAAGACGGGTGTGGATTGGGACGCGGTTACTTATTTACAGTTGGCCAATGAACTGATCCACCAGTATAAACAGCATAGTATCTCCATCGCAGAAGATGTAAGCGGAATACCGGGATTGTGCAGGAAGCCGGAAGAAGGAGGGATTGGGTTTGATTACAGGCTGGCCATGGGAATACCCGATTACTGGATCAAAATATTAAAAGAGAAATCAGACGAGGACTGGAACATTTATGAAATGTGGGAGGTATTAAACAACCGGCGCTACAAAGAGAAAACCATTGCTTATGCCGAATCACACGACCAGGCGCTGGTAGGAGACAAAACCATCGCCTTCTGGCTAATGGATAAAGAAATGTATTTCCATATGCGTGTGGAAGACCAGAACCTGGTGATTGACCGGGGAATCGCCCTGCATAAATTGCTTCGCCTGTTTACGATCAGTCTTGGCGGTGAAGGTTACCTGAATTTTATGGGCAATGAATTCGGGCATCCCGAGTGGGTCGATTTTCCCAGGCTGGGAAACGATTGGAGTCACAAATACGCAAGAAGGCAATGGTCATTGGCCGATAATAAAGAACTTAAATACCGATACCTTTCTGATTGGGATAAAGCCATGATCCATGTCGTAAATGAAAATAAAATATTGGCCGCTCCCAATGCAAGGCAGCTTCATATGGATGTAAACAATAAAGTGATCATCTATGAAAAGAACAATCTAATTTTCATTTTTAATTTCAGTCCCGCCAATTCCATTTTCGGATACCGGTTCAGGGCGCCCGATAAAGGCAGTTACCGCATCATACTTAATTCAGACAAAAAAGAATTCGGGGGATTTGAAAGGGTGGATGATTCCATCGACTATCCAACAGATGCGCATCAGAATATAAGCATCTACCTCACCAACAGGACAGCGCTGGTGATGAAGAAAAAATAGGAATACATTTTTTATGCAACAACAAAATCTACCCATTACCTGCCCTAGCTGCGAGCATATCATTACAGAAAATTTTTGTTCACATTGCGGTGAAAAAAAAGTAGATCACCATGATTTTTTAGTGAAGCATTTCCTGGAAGAAACCATTGAAGGCCTTACACATTTTGATAATAAGTTTTTCCGCTCTTCAAAATTATTGATCACCAGGCCGGGATTACTTACTAAATATTATTTTGAGGGCAGGCGCATGCGTTTCATGAAGCCCCTGCAATTATTCATTGTATGCAATATTATTTTCTTTTTTCTTTTGGGCAAAACTAATGTTTTTGCGCGCCCATTTTATAATTACAAAAATTTTGCTCCTTTTACTTATTTCGGTACCCGTCAAATCATTGCGGCAAAAGCACAAACGGAAGAGCAGGTAACAAAACTGGCCGCGATATTTGATGAGCGGATAATTACGCAGTCAAAGGCATTTTTAATTTTTTTTATTCCCTTTTTTTCATTATTTTTTTCATTGCTCTTTCTTAAAAAGAATAAATATTTTACTGAACACCTTGTTTTTGCCACACATTATTTTAGTTTCCTGTTGATGTATTATATTGTCTTTCGCTATTTAGTTGAATTGCCTTTTTCGTATTTTTCTAATTCAGGTTTTAACGCGGCTTTTGATCTTATATCAAGCCTTGGCAGCCTGCTTTTGCTTTCCATTTATTTTATGCTTGCCGTAAAGCGTTTTTACAATATATCAAATGTAAAGTCAATTGCTTCCGGTATTTTAGTTGCCGTAATATTTACTATCGGGATGGCCGCCTATCGCATGTTTCTTTTTTATAAAATCATGTATTCCATTCATTCCTGACAATTGGGAGTATCGGCGAGGCTTCCGCAACTACCCGTTATCGTTAGTAGCTATACATTTTTTTTCCAGCAACGTCTCCTCGCGGGTTATGAGCAGTGGCCAGGGACGTTGCGTGCTATGAAGAAAAATCCTATTTTTCAAAAATTCAGCATTTTATTTATCGTATAGGTTTGGTACTTATACTGTTACTAATTCTATAAAAATGGAAAATGTTATTTCAATAAAAGCAAGCAGTAACCTGCATAGGCGCAACGTCTCCGGCCCGGCGCAAGCTCATTGAGAGACGTTGCTGGAAATCAATAACAATCACAATAAAGGATAAAGATGTAGACACTAACTGTGTTGGGTATGCACTTACTAACTACGCAAACAGTATAACCTCACAATCATAGAAGGGACAAGAACCCCTTGGGGGACAGGGGGGCTGCATCTTTCCAGGAAACAGCAACTACCCGTTATCGTTAGTAGCCGCAAATTTAAATTAGCAATAGTAACCTGGAGATGGTTCCCCTATGAATATTTATAAATTATAAACCCATTTGTTTTAAGCTCAATAGCTCCCATTAATATTTTTGCCGCCGAAGGAAGCGCCACCTTACTGTCTTTACCGAAGTTAACGACCACTGTAATTTTCTCTCCGGCTAAATACCTGGTAAATGAAAGCTGTTCATTTTTATATTCAAGCCTTTCATAACTTCCATATTGCAACACAGGTTCTTTATTTCTTAAAGCTATCAACGCTTTATAGAAATTAAGGATAGAATTTGGATTCTTCGTTAAATCCAGCACATTCACCTGCCTGCTATCCTGGCCGGTTTTTATCCAGCTCTTTGCTGCTGAAAAACCTGCAAACGCATTCCCGTTCCATTGCATCGGGCTGCGTGATTTATCGCGGTTGTAATCATTGCCCTCAACAAGCGCTTCTGCCGGAGTTTTACCTTTTTTAATTGCCAGTTCGTAATGTGTTCTGCCCTGTATATCCACCATCTCGTCAATATTTTGAGCTACAATATTATGCATCCCGATCTCTTCTCCGTAATAAATAAATGGAATTCCTTTTCCTGTGAGCATCAAAACAGCCAATGCTTCGGCCCTTTCAATATTTCCATCTGCCAGCCGGTCGATCATCCGCGGCATATCATGACTTCCAAAAAACAGGGTGGGAAAACTGTGCATGTTCTCACCCATGCTTTGCATCTCATGATAAATACGATCGCCCGAGAACTTAGCAATGCTCCCCAGGTTGAAGTTAAAAACAGCATCCATCAAATCCGGGGAATCATATTGTTTTATCACTTCTATTTTATCACTTCCAATCTCCCCTACCATAAAGCGATCGCTATATCCATTAACCACCTGCCTGATCTTTTTTATGGCCTCTTTGGCCCCCTTTTGATTGATATCATAAAAGTGCTGCTGCACGCCATTAGGCGTTGGGTTATCATGTATAATGCCATCCGTATTTAGAAAATTAATCACATCCAGTCTAAAGCCATCCACTCCCATGTTTAACCAATACCGCAGCACACTTTGCACCTCTTCAATTACTTTAGGATTTGCCCAGTTGAGGTCGGCCATCCTTGTATCAAATTTATGATAGTAATACTGGTTGGTAAGCGTATCCTTTTGCCAGGCGCTCCCTCCAAAAAAAGATTCCCAGTTGTTGGGCCTGTCCTTCCATATATAATAATCCCGGTAAGGATTGCTGGCAGACTTTCGTGATTCCTGGAACCACTTAGCTTCTGTGGATGTATGGTTGAGCACCATATCCATAATGACTTTGATCCCTCTTTTATGTGCTGCTGCCAAATAGTTTTTGAAATCATCCGTATTACCGTAAACCGGATCAATATCGTAGTAACTGGTTACATCATAGCCGTTATCTACTTTTGGTGATTGTAAAAAAGGGGTAAGCCAGATCCCTTTCACTCCCAGAGTTTGTAAATAATCCAGCCTGGCGGTCATCCCTTTAAAATCACCGTATCCATCACCATTGCTATCGGCATAACTGGGCATATATATTTCGTAGAACACCGATTCTTTCCACCATTTTTTTTCTATATTCTGTCCTTTCAAAACCACGGAACAGATCAATAAGCATGGTAACAAAAAAGCGGAAATCAAATATAATCCGGGATGTATTTTCATAGTTACTTTTTATTTTTTATACACTACAAGATACTAATCTCCCTTCAAATAAAACCTTAAATTCAAGATAAGTAAGAACCCTTTAAGTTCAGAAGATCAACTTTTATTTCTTTGTCTTGTACATATAATCAACCACAATTCCATCGACCAACATTTTCTTTCCGGTATAAGTTATTTTGCCACCAGAAGGAACGCAAACGATTACGGCTGCATTTTGTGGCAGTAATTTTACCAGGGCAACAGAGGAAACATTACGTGCTATGAAGCTCCCCGAAACGGTATTATACAAATCAACTTTTTTACCCTGCTCAATTTTTATCGAAACCGATTTGCCGGTTTTATAAGGATTGTAATACAAAAAAGACGGATATGCTTTATCATGGTAAAAATCGGTTGCCAATAAATTTAATTGCAGAATGCCGGTAACATTTGTGGTACGGATAATACTTCCAAAGATACCCACATGCCCACTGCCATAAACGCTGAACTGAGACTCTTCGGGGTTTTTACCAGGTACCCAAAGTGGCCCGTCGCCCTGCGCTACCGGGCCCTTTAAATTTTCGTGCTGCTTATAAGATGATTTTCGGATAATGCCTTCGTAACCGATCACACCTTTGGTAACTTCTGCCAGTTGCGGAATGGTTTCATGATCATCTGGCATATACTGAGGATAAAAAAATCTCGCAGCATTGGCGGCGTTCAGCATCCATTTTCCGATTGCAGATGCATAAGACTGATCATATCTAACCATCGGTATGAATGGCATTGCCGCATCATAGGTATTCATTAAAAATCCATATCCCCCATGATCTACCGTGCTGCCCACAATGCCTGAAATATCGATGCCATTCCAGTTCCCCACCAATACGCCCCAGCCTTCACGGCAAATGGCTGTTCCATCAAAACTCCAGTCCAGCATTTTATTGATATCATAATGCTTTTCCTGTTCTGCATTTATTCTTGCAGATAAATAGGCGCCAAAAGGCATCAACACTTCATAGGTTGGGTTTTTAGGTTGCGACTCTAACGCAGATAAAGCACTGAGGGCACCTTTTAAATATCGCGGATCACCAAATTTTTTATACGCTGCGTGCAACACCCATGCATGTCCTGCCGCTACATCCGGCTGGGCACAGATCTGGTTTTTCATTGGCTTCATTTTGCCATAATCAAAAAAGGACCAGTCATAATTTCCGTTCAATATCGAATCTGCGCTGTAAAATTTTTCTGCAATGCTCCTGGCAATTTCCGTAAAACCCGGTTCGTTGGGATACAGATCATATATTGCATAAAACAATACATTCGGGTATACATCATACCACCAGTCGCGGCCATATCCCCCGCCTAACAATGCTACTTCGGGGCAGGTATTATTCATCATGATATTCCACCCGGTTTCTTTATTAAAATAATTCTTCAGCATGCCCACATAGTCCAGGTTTTGCTGGTTACTTTTATCGATTCCAACAAGCGTGGCACCCAATACCCCACCCATTGTTGCAAGGCCCTCATGAAATATCCCTTTGTTATTGGCTGGTCCCTGCCTTGTGTCGCCAATTGCTGTATATACACCTACTACGGGCTGGGGAAAATTCTTCATACTGCTGTCTATCCATACCAGGGGCCAGAATTTCCCTTTGGCATTAAAATCATAGACAGTGCTATCGAAGCGAAGCGCAAGTTTTTTATAATCGATTATTTGCAACGGTTTTGGCAGGTAAGGCATTTGGTCCACACGCGGTATTTTTTGCTGCTTCACCTGGGCGTCTACCGTCATTTCACAATGAGTAAAAAGGAGGCAGGCAAAAGTAATTTTAAAAATATTTTTCATTATTGAATTTACGTTAATTGTACAAGCTTTTAAAAGAAATATTTGATTCGGGAACAGGCAAAATTTAATAGCAAAGCTTCATGATCTTAACCAGTAAAATGTAATATAATTTGGTTAGCCCTAACAAATGATCATTACTAAACCATTGCTTCCGCCACTGTGCCCAATACTTTTGTATCAATTGCTCCACCTTGCGGCGCCAACAATTTCCCCCGCGCAATAATATTTTTAGCAACAAATATGGAACATAATTGCAACACACCAATAATTATAACGGCATACCTCAAAGCAATTTCCGCAGAGCCGTAGCGCGCCATCAACAGGAATGTGGCCGCACCTAAAAACCTGCCTACATATAAACCTGCCTCATGGTTCAGGATATATGCAAACTCGCTTCTGTTCTCTATTTTAGAAACAATATCAATTACCTGAAACTGAATGGGAAAATATGCCAGGTCCATTAATGGCTTGGCGATCAGCAATAATAAAATAAATATTACTACGCCTACCTGGCTAAATAAAACACCGTTGATGGCGGCGCCGATTGCAAAAAAACTAAGTCCGCATGCAAATATTTTTATACGGTCAGATGGCTTGGAAAGGCGTCCCAAAACATACATGATTACTGCCGCAATCACAGCCCCGATCGATGTGGCTGATCCAAGTGCGCCTTCATTTCCAAAAAATTTCAATATCAACATTGCAGGTGCAGTCACCAAAAAACCCTGCGCTAAACCTTTCAGCGATGCCAGGGTTAAAAGTTTATACCAGAGTGGATGGAATTTAAAAAAAATGTATTGTTTCTGCTCGGGATTTTTAAATGTCCCCCTGAAACAAACGATCGAAGCTAAAATAGTAATGATGAATACGATACCGGTAATAATTAAATAAGCAGTGTGCTTTTGCGAATCGCTGATCTGTGAATCGATGAATAAACCGATGGTAATGGGTATCAGTACGGAAATAATAGTGTAAAAAAGTGTCTCCATCCCATAATAATAATTCCGGTTACCGTCGTTGGTAATTGACAATGCCAGGCAATCCCTGTTGGCCCAATAAAATCCAAAGCTCAGGCCCATGATCATGCCTGCAGATGCAATACCCAATGTATTCAGTGTATGCAAAGACATCATCACCACCATCGATACACCGCTCAGCATCATGCCGGCAGAATATAATTTGCGTATGTCGAAATGCTTTAAAAGGAATCCATTTAACAAAAAGGTAAGCGGTATGCCTGTGTAAATGGTGAGTTGATAAATAACTACTTTGGTAATATCGCCATTGGTATTACGCATAATGTAGGCGGCAACAAAAGTGTCGATCACCGGCAATACAAATGCATATACAAGATTAGTTAGGATCAGTATACGGAAATTATGTGGCTGGTTTTTAAAATGATCAATTTCTATTTTCAGTTTATTACGCATGATTAAATTTTAATAATGAGAAAATTTCTTTTAAAGAAAAATGAGCCCCGCAAACAAACTCATCCGATGCACCATAATAGATGGTAACCGTATCGCCATCTTCACCTACGATATGACCGTTGGTAAATACTACATTCCCAAAAAAACCACTCAGCTCGTAATCAGTGGAAGGCACCATCACAGGCAATTCCGTTCGGGCAATTACTTTCGACGGATCATTACTATCCATTAAAAATGCGCCCAGGCAATACTGGTGCTGGTGATTGGCCCCATGATAAATTTCCAGCCAGCCCTGATCAGTCCTGATGGGCGCTGCGCCTGCCCCTACCCTTGCACTGTCCCATGCTCCTTCCCTAGTTTTAATAATACATTTATGATTACCCCAGTGTATCCCATCCGGCGACTCTGCCAGCCAGATATAGTTACCCCCGATATCTACACTGCTCGGACGATGCAATGCATAATACAGTCCATTTATCTTTTCGTCAAAAATGGCGCAGTCTTTATTATGCGGCGGTAACATCATTCCATGCGACTGAAAGCTTTTCCAATCGGTGGTGGTGCGTAAGCCAACGCCGACACCATTACCAGACACTGCGGTAAAGGTTAAATGATATTTATTTTCAAGAAAGCTTACCCGGCAATCTTCGATGCCAAAGGATTGCAAAATGCCCTCCCCCATCAATAAAGGATAGCCTTCCGGCTCGTAAAAATGAATACCATCATCGCTGCAAAGCAACCGGAGGTGCGATAGCGTAGTTAAATAATCAACACCCTTATAATTGATCACTCTTGCATCGGTTGCTTTTAATGCCGGGTCATCTTTTTGAATCTCTATAATTTCAATGGTACCCGTTCCCGTTAGTATGGGAAAAGATAATAGGTTTTCTTTTTGTGCCGGTCTTTCCGCTACCCTTACTATCAGCCAGGTTTGGCCCTGGTATTGAAACACACCCGGATTTAAAAGACAGGTAATTTCAAGGCCTTCGCTGCTGGCTATTAGAACCCCAGGGGATAACAACGGATTTTCAGCAAAGCGTTTTGCGATATCTTTCATGCATTGGTTTTTAGTTCTTCATTAAAAGCGGTTGGGTGAAATTGATGTCCATATAAAGTTTTGCTATGTCTGAATACAACGAGGAAAAATATCCAAAATGTTATGCCTGCAAGTGAGCCCCGCCACGGCGGGGACGATGATGCTATGAAAACTAATGTCCGTATCCAAAATTCCTATAACGTAAATCTCACCATTTTGAAGATGTTTCAATAAATATTGCATTCCTGCATAACAATCCCGGTCCATTTTTAACAATGGTTGCTGTAATTAAAAGGGTTAACCCAAATCCTCATTTAGTAAACCCGGGTTAACCATTTTAATAGCCCTTTAAAAGTGAGATCTATGTTTTTTATAAACTCTTTTCCTGGGTATAAATAGACAACACTTCAGCATCGCTCAAAGCGGTATTATAAAAACGCATATCATCCAGTGATCCTATAAAAAAGCTGGCACCATAAAAATAATTGGGGCTGTTTGAATCAGTCAGGTTATACGCGCTTGCAGGCATTTCATTCCCTATGGAAAGATTTACAGGTGGCGCAACTGTTATAGGTACGCCTGATACGGCAGCGGTTTTTTGTAATGCCCCGTTGATATAAAATTTCATCGTCCCGTTGGTGTAGGAAAGAACGGCGTGCGTCCATATATCCTGCGGAATTGTGCCAGGGTTGTCATCCACATCATGGTAGCCATTATTTGCATCATGAAAAGTGAAGAACAAAAAATTATTGCTTTGCAACTGGAATTTAAATCCGTTCCAGCGGTTTAAAGAAAGTATATAATTATTGGAATTGGTGTTATGCCGCTTTATCCACACACAAATAGTAATGTTTTGCGGATTCAACGCCGCGGCATAAGGAATTTCAACAGTAGCCGCATTGTTAAAATCATAGGCCATATTCGGCCTTCCGAACCTGTCTGGTACCAACACCGGCAGCGTGCCTCCATCAACGGCGGTGGTGGCACTGGAGCCAAGCAAACCTGTTTTAAGCATACCATTGTGTCCATTTCCGGAGGAGTCTGCCGGGTTACCGTTAAATTTCCAAAAAGCCATCAGGTTGGCAACAGAAACTTCCTGTAATAATTTAGTGCGGAAAATCTGGGCGTTCGCTAATAAATTTCTCAATGCATTGTTTACATGTTCCTGCGTGAAGGTAGCACCCGTATAAACCTGTGTAGCTAATTGGATCACCGAGTCCAAAGCAGCTCTGGAGCCAATCACATATTGCCCTGGCTTGGTTCCGTCAACGGTAGAATTATACACAATGGTTAAGGAATCTATGGCCGCCTTAAGCGCAGTTTTATTTGAATTATAATCAGGTGTACTCTCCTTTTTGGAGCAGGAGGCAATCATGCCCAGCGAGACAGTAATTGCAAAAAGGTAAATATTAAATTTTGATGTACGCATTTTATTAAATTTTATTATGAAATAATTTTATTTGAAAAGGTTGGGGTTTGCATCTCTTTCGCTTTGCGGAAGGGGAAACCATTTGTTATTCGCATAATTAAAATTGGGCGCACCCGGCGATAAAGCAGCAGTTGCATAAGCGCTGCCATACCTGATGACATCAAAAAAGCGATGAAATTCAAGGGCAAGCTCCGATCTTCTTTCCCTGCGTATGATTGTCCTCAACTGGGTTTGATCGGTAGTAGTGATATCCGGCAGTAACCCGGCAGGCACCGTACCGGAACCCGGTAGGCTGGTATCGAATAAATAAGATTCCCTTGCTCTTTTACGTACTTTATTCAAAGGGACCAAAGCGGCTGCACTTTGCCCGTTCTCATTTAAAGATTCTGCCTCTACCAATAATATATCCGCTAACCGCAGCGCTTCATAGTTTACGGTGCCTACATTTTTTGTGGTGGATGGAACTTCTGATAAAGGCTGAAGCAATTTTTTGCTCAGGTAACCTGTGGTGGTCCAGGAGTTATCAAATGGTATATCAAAATAAGGATGGCCCGATCTCGCCACTGCATAATCCAATCTTGGATCCGCTTCTCCTGTTGGTGCGGTTTCAAAATTATCAACCAGACTTTGGGTAGGATAGAAAAATCCGTATCCGCCGATAGACCTTGGAGCAAACCATACGTTTAATTCATTACCCAAACCAAGTGTACCCGCTATTTGATTTACAGTAAGTATTACTTCTGTATTATTTTTTGTGGGTGCACTAAAATTGTCAAAATATTTCGAGGTAAGGCTGTAGCCCAATGTTTCTACTGTTTGAGCTGTTTGAGCAGCCAACTGGAAATTAGTGGCAAGCGTAGTATGGAAGAGGTATGTTTTTGCCAGCAAAGCCAATGCGGCTCCTTTGGTGGCCCTTCCAAAATCGGTGCCGGATGGCCCGGGAAGATCTGCTGCAGCCTCTGTACAATCCTTTTCGATCTGGATAAAAATACTATCCTGGGCAATAGCATGTGTCTGTGCTTCAAGAGCCGTTTCTATCCTTAAGTGCAAAGGGATTTTCCCATAAGAAGTAGTCAGGATAAAGTAATAATAAGCACGTAAAAATTTAGCCTGGGCAATGCACGATTTTTTGGTGCCTTCACTAACGGCGGTGTTTCCCGTTGCCAATCCATCCAATACCACATTACATTGGAATACGCCATTGTAATAGTTTTTCCAAACCGCTTCTACAGCAGAGTTGGTGGGAAGGATATTGAATTTATCGATGGCATCAAAATCTGCCTGGTCGCCATCGTTGCCCCCTTTTATCGCATCGTCCGACGCCACATCGCCCAATACCCAAATAGCATTATTTGCACCGGCATTAAATGATAAGGATTTATAAGCGGCATTGGTAGCCAGTACCGCGTTTGCATCGGAAGTAAAAAAGTTGCCCGGCGTATAACTGCCCAACACTTCCTGGTCTAAAATCTTTTTACAACCGGCGCCCATCAATGCTACAGCGCAGAGTAAAATGATATAATTATTTTTAGTTCGCATTTTTCAAGAATTTAATTATTTAAAAATTAAGGTTAACACCTACTGTAACGGTTTTGGCAGAAGGGTATGTACCCCAGTCTATTCCTACCGCTCTAACACCATCTCCTGCCGCTGTAGCATCCGCGCTGGTAGCCATTTCAGGATCTAGGCCGGTATATTTGGTAATAGTTAAAACATTTTGTGCACTTACAAAAAACCGCATGGAGGATATTCCTAAATGTGCCAATGCAGTTGCATTTAACCGGTATCCAAGCTGTATATTTTTCAGGCGCAGGTAAGACCCATTTTCAAGGAAACGGGTAGATGTAAGTTTATTGTTCTGGGCGCCTGACCACGATAAACGGGGCTGCGAATTGCTTGTGCCTTCTCCATGCCAGCTTTCAGTAGCCGTTCTTTCTGTAATGTTAAATGCGCGGTAAAACCCTTCTATATCTGTATTAACCTGGTTGTAAATTTTATTCCCATTTACCCCCTGGAAAAACAGGTTCAGATCAAATGCTTTAAAGCTTAGGTTACCACTGAAACCATAAGTGATCTTTGGAATCGGGCTGCCTGCAAATACCCTGTCATCCTGGTTAATAGTGCCATCTTTGTTCACATCTGTAAATTTAACATCACCTGGTTGAATGTTTGATCCCTGGTTAGCATGCGTAAATACATCCAATGGCGTTTGAAAAATTCCTTCCTGCTGCAATAAATAAAACGCACCAATCGGGTGGCCGACAGCAGTAGAAGTCACAAATACATTATTATCTACCCGTCCGCCCGGAAGGGGTTGGTTGTTCAATAATTCCAATACTTCATTGTGTGTGGTTGCAAGGTTTGCGCTGATATCAAAATGCCAGTCCTTACTTATTTGCTTTTGATAAGCGACCTCAAATTCAAAACCATCGTTTAATATCTTCCCGTTATTTTCAAATGCCGATCCGGCAACTGTACCTGCGCTGGTTGGGTTAGGTGGGTTTACCAACAGGTTAGATGTTACTTTCCTGTAATAGTCTGCAGTGATATTGATGGCTCCTTTAAATAAGCCAAGGTCAATACCTATATCCGTAATGGTACTTGTTTCCCATTTAACGTTGGAGTTTCCTTTGGCATAAATAGTATAAGTTGGTGCCGCGCTATTTCCGAATGCATAATATCCATTGCCGCCGATCAGCGATGCATATCCATAGTTATTTATTTCCTGGTTGCCTAACTGGCCAAGACTGGCCCTGAGCTTCAGGTTGGACACCGCCCGCACATTCTCCATGAACTTTTCCTTATCTATTCTCCAGCCTATTGAGCCTGAATAAAAATTTCCCCACCTGTTGCTGGGATCAAGCCTTGAAGAACCGTCTCTTCTGAAGTTGAAGGCTGCCAGGTATTTATTATTGTATTGATAATCTACCCTGCCAAACACAGATGACAATGATGCATTTGATTCATTTCCGCCAACAGATGGCGTAATGCTTGTTCCGTTATTAAGGAACTGGAATGTTGGGGATTGATTTGGGAAATTTGAGTTGGAGGCTGATAACAACTTTGTATCGTTGTAAATAATTTCTGTACCCGCCAAAATATTTATTGTATGCTTATTGATTATCCAATCATAAGTGGCCGTATTTGTCCAGTTATAATTAAAATTATTTTGATTATACTGCGACAACGCATTGGGAGAATTTTGCAAACGTGCGGGACTTCCCCAGGTAGGATAAAACTGCTTGTAATTGGTTATGATCAGGTTAGTGCCAATATCAGATTTTAGTTTTAAATGATTTACCGGGGATACTTCTACATAAACATCTCCTAACAAAGAATAACCGCTAAAATTCCGGTCTGTATTCGCTGCCAGCCCTACCGGGTTTAAACCATCTCCAAAGAATTCGGGCCGGTTAGGGATATCTACAAAATTACCGTCCTTATCGTACACCGGGGTAGCAGGCGTTCTAAATAATGCATAGCGCATTACACTACCGCCCAGGCCACTTGAAAAGCCATCGCCTGAACTCGTAATCTGTCTTGTTTTGTTATACGCAAGATTAACATTTGTACCCACTTTAAATATTTTGGAAATTGTACTTGTGATGGCGGTGCGCATATTAAATCGGTCATTGGACGAATTATCAATCATCCCTTTCTGATTAAAATAAGCGGCCGATACAATATATTTAGTATTTTCATTTCCACCACTCAATGATAATTGGGCATTTGTAATAGGAGCAGATTTTAAAACTTCTTTTTGCCAGTTTACATCAGGCAATGTATCTGCCATGCCTGCAGGTATCAATGTCCTTCCATCTGCTGTTGCGGCAATATTGTAAGCATTAACATACTGGGCCGTATTGGCCATCTTAATTAACTTTCCCGGTATCTGCGAACCCGTATATACATTTACGCTCAGTTTTGGCTTACCGGTTTTACCCTTTTTGGTAGTGATCACCACCACACCGTTAGACGCCCTTGCGCCATAGATTGAAGCAGAAGACGCATCCTTCAATATACTGATGGTTTCAATGTCATTCGGAGAAATTTCATTGATGCCGTCTTTTGTCGGTATTCCGTCTACCACATATAAAGGATCATTATTATTAATCGTTCCGGTACCTCTTATCCGTACTGTGACCCCTTCACCCGGTGCACCGGTAACCTGTGTAATGGACACGCCTGCCGCCTTTCCCTGGAGAATCTGATCTACGCCACCTACGGGTATAGCGTTAATATCTTTTACCCCAATGGTAGATACGGAACCAGTAAGATCTTTTTTCCTTTGAGTGGTATAGCCAACTACCACTACGTCATTAAGGATATTTGCAGCCACCTCCAGCGTAATTACCAGTTGGGTTTTGCCGGCTACGGATATTTCCTGGCTTACATATCCAACATAACTGATCTCCAGGATCGCATTATCGGGTACTGACGTCAATGTAAAATTCCCATCATTGCCCGATGTAGTTGTCTTTATACCGTTTTTTACACGGATCGTGACTCCTGCTAACGCTTCACCCTGCACGGAAGATACTTTCCCTGTTATTGTGATATCCTTTGCAATTGATTGTGCCTTTACCGAAACCTGCAGCAATGCTAATGCGGTAAAGCAACATAAGAGTTTAAGTCCTTGCCATAATTGTTTGGGAAAATAACGAATGACCTTCGTAAGATTTTTTTTCATAATTGTTACGTTTAAGAATTTAAGAAAATTAAATGCCTGAATCCTGGTAAGAATTGAGGAATGATTTTGAGCAGTTTATT
>JBDTVX010000071.1:0-17158 GCA_040007015.1 Ferruginibacter sp.
AATTGACGGTAACGGATAACAACGGCGCAACCGGCAGAGACACGATGCAGGTAACGGTAAATGCAGCGGCCAACCAGGCGCCTGTGGCGACAGTGGGTACTGATAAAGAAATCACATTACCCAAAAATACTACCATCTTAACCGGCAATGGTACAGATACCGACGGAACGATCAGCAGTTATGCCTGGGTAAAAATATCCGGCTCATCATCGGCGACAATTGTAACGGCAAATGCTTCAAGTACTGCAGTAAACAACTTAATACCCGGCATTTATAAATTTGAATTGACGGTAACGGATAACAACGGCGCAACCGGCAGAGACACGATGCAGGTAACAGTAAATGCGGAACCCAACATGGCACCCATAGCAAATGCCGGCAGTGATCATATCATTACCTTGCCAGCCAATAATACAATCTTAACCGGTAGCGGCACAGACATGGATGGCACAATCAGCAACTATAGTTGGGTAGCAATATCCGGACCTTCATCAGGAGCGATAGCAACAGCCAATGCTGCAATCACAGATGTAAATAACCTGGCGGAGGGAGTTTATCAGTTTGAATTCACTGTAACGGATAACGAAGGCGCAATAGCAAAAGATACTGTACAGGTAACGGTAAATGTAGCGCCAAACGAGATGCCCACAGCAAATGCCGGCACTGATAAAGCGATCACCCTACCAGCTAATAATACAACCTTAACCGGGGTCGGCACAGACATTAACGGCGCGGTCACCAGTTATTCATGGATAGAAATATCGGGTCCTTCCCAGGCAACGATTGAAACAGCCAATGCTGCAATCACAGATGTAAATAACCTGGCGGAGGGAGTTTATCAGTTTGAATTCACTGTAACGGATAACGAAGGCGCAATAGCAAAAGATACTGTACAGGTAACGGTAAATGTAGCGCCAAACCTGGCACCTGTGGTAAATGCCGGTACTGATACCGTAATTCTTGCACCAACAAACAAGGTTACCTTAACGGGCAGTGCAACGGTTGCAAACAGTACAATCAGCAGTTATGCATGGGTAAAAGTTTCAGGTCCCTTATCGGGAAGGATTGGAATGGCCGATTCTGCAACAACCTTAATAAGCAAACTGGCGGAAGGTGTTTACCAGTACGAATTAACTGCAACGGACAGCAGTGGAAAAATAGGAAAAGACACAGTGCAGATCATAGTTAGCAAACCCGTCAAGCACGCCCCTGTTGTTAAAGCGGGAAGCGATACAACGATTACATTACCGGCAAATGCTATTATTTTATCCGGCAATAGTAAGAATACAGACGGCTCAATCAGCAGTATTGCATGGTTAAAGATATCCGGTCCTTCCTCCGGAACAATAGCAATTGCCAATTCTATGTCCACTCTGGTAAATGACCTGGTACCGGGTGTATATCAATATGAATTAAAGGTAACCACCAACAGTGGAGCTATGGCAAAAGATACCGTTCAGGTAACCGTAAATGCAAACGCTGATATAAATCAACTGCCTGCTGTAAATCAACTGACCATTGCCAATCAGCTTAAGGTGTATCCAAACCCGGTAAGAGATATAGCCAACCTGGATATTACCACTAATTCAAGTTCAAAACTGACCGTATCTGTATTTGATATGAATGGCAGGTTAGTAAAACACAACGAGGCTGTTAATTTGAATAGAAACAACATCGTTAAATTAGATATGTCCGCTCTTCGTGATGGCTATTATATCATTACAGTAAGATTTGATGATGGCCGGCAGCTTAGCTCAAAGGTGATAAAGTATGGTGGAAAATAAGAAAAGAAGCATATTGAAACAATAGTTATTTAAAAGGGTGGCGGGTCTAAAAACGCCACTCTTTTTTATTATAAAGAGGCAGTCTAAATTTCTACAGTGGTCATGAAGGATAATAAGGGGCACTTATAAAAATGAGCACTCTTATCGTATTTGATCCACCAGGGCGACTGCTTCATTAAATAAGATGAATGGGTTCAATTAAATTTATCAATTCTATTCCAAATAATTTCATTAATTTTTGACAAATTAAATACGAATATGAAATACCAACCTGTAAAAAATTATATTAACGGAGGGTTTGTAAATGCTTCTTCCCCCAAAAAATTAGATGTCATTTCACCCATAGACGGAGTGCTGTTATCTTCTGTGCCAATGTCAGCCTCCGCCGATCTTGACCTGGCCGTTGCTGCCGCAAAAAAAGCCTTTCCCGCCTGGAGCAAAACGCCTATTAAAGAAAGGGTACAGGTTTTTTTCAGGTATAAATATTTATTGGAAAAACATTTAACCGAACTGGCCGGATTGTGCAGCGAGGAAAATGGCAAAACCTATGGTGAATCCGTCGCGGAGATAGAAAAAAGCATTGAGCTAACCGAGTTTGCGTGCTCATTGCCCCAGTTGGTAACCGGTGAAGTATTGGAAGTAAGCCGTGGTGTGGAATGCAGGACCGAACATGTGCCATTGGGAGTGGTGGCCTCCATTGTACCATTTAATTTTCCCAGTATGGTACCTAACTGGACCATACCCAACGCCATAGCTTTGGGAAATTGCATGATCCTTAAACCATCCGAGAAAGTTCCTTTAAGCAGTGGCAGGTTAGCGGAATTGTTAAAAGAAGCCGGCTTACCGGATGGCGTATTCAATGTGGTGCATGGGGATAAGGAAATTGTAAATGCCATTTGCGATCACCCCGGTATTGAAGCAGTTTCATTTGTAGGGTCTACCAAAGTTGCGAAGCAGGTTTATCAAAGGGCAACCTCTACGTATAAGCGCTGTTTGGCATTAGGGGGAGCAAAAAATCATTTGTTGGTATTACCCGATGCGATACCCGGCATGACAGCGCAAAATGTAGCTGCATCCATGAGCGGTTGCGCCGGCCAGCGCTGTATGGCCGCGAGTGCAATGATAGGCGTGGGTAATATCGATAGTATCATTGATAAAATTTGCGATGAAGCAAGAAAGATCGTTCCGGGCGAAAACCTCGGTGCCGTAATTAATAAAGCCTCGCAGGAAAGAATAGAAGAATTTATTACCGAAGCAGAACAACAGGGCGCCACTATATTAGTGGATGGAAGAAATACAAAAGTAAATGGCAAAGAAAATGGTACCTATGTGGGCCCTACCGTGATCGATCATGTAACGCCGCAAATGTCAGTGGCTTCGGAAGAAATTTTTGGCCCTGTGATTTCCATTATGCGCACCGATACGGTGGATGAAGCACTGGCAATTGAAAATGCCAATCCTTATGGTAATGCGGCAAGTGTATTTACACAGAATGGCGCAATGGCCAGGTATATCATTGATAGGGCAAGTGCCGGGATGATCGGGGTAAATGTAGGCGTGCCGGTTCCAAGGGAGCCATTTTCTTTTGGCGGCTGGAACGAAAGTAAGTTTGGCGTAGGGGATATTACCGGAAAAAGTTCCATAGCGTTTTGGACCAAATTGAAAAAGAGTACAATAAAATGGAATGCGGAATCCGGGGTGAATTGGATGAGTTAAGCGCCCTGTCCCCCAAAGGGGAACTTCGCATTAAATCCGTATTGAATGATTGCAATAGCTGTTAATTTGAAGGGCTATACAATAAGAATGTTTTGGATCGGTGATCTTGCTTTTTTACTAACCACAACTCAAATTGGGTTGCAACGTTTTATTGACAAAATCAAATGATTCTTACCGGGCTTAGAAAAGTTTAATTAATACATCAGGTCAGCAAAAAAATATAATTATGCCAGAAACGAAAATGAACTTTGAAGTAGCAGAGCCCGGGAACCCCCCTTTGGGAGGCAGTGGGGCCATCATTCAGAACAATCTCGATTATACCTTATTTTCCTGGAGCAAGCAAAAAGGCATCTCACCCATTGCAGTTAAATATGGAAAGGGTGTTTACCTGTACGATTATGACGATAAGCGCTACCTTGATTTTTCGAGTGGATTGATGAATGTAAACATTGGCCATGGCGATCAGCGTATAACCGAAGCAGTGGTAAGGCAAATGCAGGAAATCAGCTATGTAACACCGGGTTGTGTAACGAAAGTAAGAGGGGATCTGGGGAAAAAATTAGCGGCGATATGCCCCGGCGATCTTAATAAAGCCTTCTTTACTTTATGTGGAGCTACCTCTATCGAGAATGCCATCAAACTGGCCCGTATGTGCACGGGCCGGCATAAAATTTTAAGCCGTTATCAATCCTACCACGGGTCTTCCTATGGTGCAATGACTGCAAGCGGCGATCCGCGCAGGTTGCCGATGGATGCCCAGCAGGCGCCTAATTTTGTGCATATTGATATCCCGTACGCTTACCGTTACCCGCACGCGGAAACTAATTTATTGAAGGACTCCATTGATCAACTGGCACGCATAATCGATTATGAAGGACCGGCGAATATTGCAGCCATTTTACTGGAAGGAGAATCGGGTACATCCGGTTGCCTGCAATATCCTGCAGGATATTTAAAGGACGTAAGGGAAATTTGCAACAGGCATGGTATCCTCTTAATTATGGATGAAGTGATGAGTGGCTTTGGCCGCACCGGCAAATGGTTTGGATTTCAAAATCATGACATAGTACCAGATATGATCGCCATGGCAAAGGGGCTTACCTGTGGTTATTTGCCCTTTGGTTGTTTAATGGTGTCTGATAAAATCTCCGTCAGTTATGATGATACCTTGCTCGCATTGGGCCTTACTTATTCCGCCCATCCCGTGTCCTGTGCCGCAGCATTGGAGACATTGAAAATTTATGAGGATGATCACCTTTTTGAAAATGCTGTGTTAATGGGTGAATATATAAATGAACAGGTTGAAATGTTAAAACAAAAACATCCATCCATCGGCGACTTTAGAAATACAGGTTTATTGGGTTGCATTGAATTGGTGAAGAACAGGATTACCAAAGAGCCCATGGCCCCATTCAACGCCAGGCCGGAAGATATGGTGATCATGAATAAAGTTGCCGCGAAGATAAAGGAGCTGGGCATGTATACGTTTGTTCGTTGGGGTTATATATTTATAGCGCCACCTCTTTGTGTTACCAAAGAACAAATTGACGAAGGTTTAGCGATCATTAGTGAGGCAATTTTAATAGCAGATGGATTTATGAACTGATCATTTTCATTTATTATTCCAACTAAAATTATTTGGCAGATTCGGACAAAAAAAGCCTAAGCTTTCTAATTGAAAAGAAGTCTGTACCATTGGCGTCCAGGTTCCCTTTCCTTCGGAGAGGGCGGGGGGGTGAGGTCAACACGAGGTCAAACACCTCTACAATTTTTATAATCCAAACTAACACATTCATGCATATCGAAGGTCTCTTAACCGAAGAGTTACAATCTTCCCATTTGTACAGTAAGGACCTGGCACCGGTACCGGCCTCAAAGAGAAGCTGGGGTACCTGGAACTATGCAGCTTTGTGGATCAGCATGAGCCTGTGCATTCCAACCTATATGCTGGCAAGTTCTTTAATTGAAGGTGGCATGAACTGGTGGCAGGCAATACTTACTATTTTTGTTGGTAACACAGTGGTGTTGATACCCATGATCTTAAATGGCCATGCGGGTGCAAAATACGGTATACCCTTTCCTGTCTTTGCAAGGGCCAGTTTTGGTACTACGGGCGCCAATATTCCCGCTGTACTCAGGGCGGTTGTGGCCTGCGGATGGTTTGGTATTCAAACATGGATCGGCGGATTTGCCTTATTCCAGATGTTTCATTTGTGGTTTCCTTTTTTGGATAAACTACCACAGGCTTTCCCGGTTTCCTGGGGATTACAAACGGGGCCGGCTACCTGCTTTTTCTTATTTTGGCTACTAAATATGTATGTGGTTTACCTGGGGGTGGAGAGTATCAAAAAACTACTGGTGTTCAAAGCGTTCTTTTTGCCTTTTGCGGCATTGGCCTTATTATTTTGGGCAATTAATGCAGGAAATGGTTTAGGACCCATTTTAAAGCAGCCTTCAAAGTTTGTCTCCACAGGCGATTTTTTTCATTTCTTCTTCCCGGCATTAACAGGCATGGTAGGTTTTTGGGCAACACTTTCATTAAACATACCAGACTTTACCAGGTATGCCAAAAGCCAGCGGGCACAGATCACAGGCCAGGCAGTGGCGCTTCCCGCTTCCATGACCTTATTTTCATTTATTGGGGTGGTGGTAACTTCCGCTACCACTATTATTTACGGTACTACCATTTGGGATCCCCTGGTTTTGGCTGGCAAGTTTGAAAGTAAATTTTTGGTTAGTATAGCAATGATCGCAGTGGCGATCTCAACTTTAGCAACCAATATCGCGGCGAATATTGTAAGTCCTGCAAATGATTTTGCGCACCTGGCGCCAAAAAAAATCAATTTCAGAACGGGCGGCTATATCACCGGCATAATCGGGATACTCATCTTTCCATGGAAGCTGATCGCAGATCCGGGCGGTTATATTTTTACATGGCTGGTGGGCTATTCAAGTTTGCTCGGACCGATCGGTGGCATTATGATCGTTGATTATTATTTCATACGGAAGCAACAACTGGAGTTAAATGAATTGTATAAGGCAAAGGGCATGTACAGTTTTGTGAATGGCTTTAATGTGAATGCCATTATTGCTTTATTGCTTGGCATACTACCAAATATACCGGGTTTTTTGGTGCAGGTAAAACTGATCGGGGAAACATCGATGCCGGCCTGGATCATTCATTTATATAGTTATGCCTGGTTTGTTGGATTTTTTGTAAGCGGGTTCTGTTATAAGTTGCTGATGAGATCAAAAAATTAGCTAATTGGCTTATATGAAATAAGAAGAGTGACGGCATTTAAGAAATTAGCACATTAGCATATTAGCACATTAGCTAAATTACACTAAATTAGTATTTGCATTTTAGGGATCACCTGTTTGAAAATAGGATCATATGAGTATTTTAATTAAAAACGGGAATATCATTACGGCTTCAGATAATTACGTGGCTGATATTTTTATTGAAGGCGAAACCATCAGTTCCATTGGAGAAAATCTATCGGTGCCGGCTGATACAATCATCGATGCATCCGGTTTGCTTGTTTTTCCCGGAGCTATCGATCCGCACGTTCATCTTGAAATGCCTTTTATGGGCACCTTTTCCAGCGATAACTATGAAACCGGTACCAAGGCTGCATTACACGGCGGAACCACTACCGTGATCGATTTTATTTTACAATCACAGGGCCATTCATTATTCGAAGCATACAATGCATGGAGTGCCAGGGCCAATGGTAATGCAATGGGCGATTATGGCTTTCATATGGCGGTAACAGATTTTAATCAAAGTACCTGCAAAGAAATAATTGACCTGGTGGAAAAAGAAGGGATCACTTCGTTTAAAATATTTATGGCTTACAAAGGTGCACTGATGATCGATGATAAACAGATGGTTGGACTGATGAATGAAGTGAAGGAAAGAGGCGGCATGGTAACGGTGCACGCTACCAATGGTGATATGATCGATTTTCTCATTGCCAAACACAGGGCCGAAGGAAAACTTGCACCGCTTTATCACTATTTATCGCAGCCGGAAATTACGGAAGCAGAAGCTTCCGAAAGATTTGCCGGCATTGCAGGATATACCGGTTGCCCGGGTTATATTGTACATATGACCTGTGAAGGCGCATTGAATGCAGTAAGAAATAATAACCGCAATAATCAGAAAGTATTCGCGGAAACATGTATTCAATATTTATTGCTGGATGCATCCTTATATGAAAATAATTTTGAAGGTGCCAAATGGGTAATGAGTCCGCCATTGAGGGAGAAGAAGGACCAGGCCGCATTATGGGCAGGCATTAACCAGGGACTGGTACAGGTGGTGGCAACCGATCATTGCCCTTTTAGATGGGAGCAAAAATTATTGGGTAAGGATGACTTTTCAAAGATACCCAATGGCCATCCCGCAATTGAGCACCGCGTTGAATTATTATATACGGAAGGTGTGTGCAAAGGAAAGATCACCGTCAATAAATTTGTAGAGGTATTAAGTACCAACCCTGCAAAAATATTTGGCATGCATCCGCGTAAGGGATGCATTGCAGCCGGGTCTGATGCGGATATCGTATTGTTTGATCCCAACCTGCAACATACCATCAGTGCCACTACACATCACATGAATACCGATTATTCCGCTTATGAAGGCTGGCGGTTGACCGGTAAATGTAAAACCGTTTTGTTGCGTGGAAAAGTGGTAATTGATGATAATAAATGTTTGGTAGAAAAAGGCAATGGGAAATATATAAAAAGGAAGAAGGTAAAGGGAATTATTTAAATTGGAGGTACAGCCATTGTGGAAGCAGGCCGGCATAGGAACGGGCTGATGTAGGAACAGGCTGATGTAGGAACAGGCCGTGGCCTGTTCTTGCAGATAATTCCAACATGATAATGCACAGTACAGGCCACGGCCTGTACCTACAACGCAAAAATCACTAAACCAAAAATTCAACATGCCACGAATCATTAAATCAGGCCTTATACAAATGAGCCTTCCAAAAACGGAGGGCGAGGGAACGATCGAAGAAATCAAGGAAGCAATGGTTCAAAAACATATTCCCCTCATCGAAGAAGCGGGCGAAAAAGGAGTACAGGTATTGTGCTTTCAGGAAATTTTTAATACTCCCTATTTCTGTCCCGGCCAGGATAAGACTTGGTATGGCTCGGCTGAAACAGTTCCCGGAATTACGACTGAACGCATGGCTGAATATGCTAAAAAATATAATATGGTCATTATTGTTCCGGTATATGAAAAAGAGCAGGCAGGCGTATTGTACAATACAGCGGCGGTAATTGATGCAGACGGAACTTATTTAGGCAAGTACAGGAAAAATCACATACCGCATACAGGAGGTTTTTGGGAAAAGTTTTTCTTTAAGCCCGGCAATCTTGGTTACCCGGTATTTCAAACAAAATATGCAAAAGTAGGCGTATATATTTGTTATGATCGTCACTTTCCGGATGGTGCCAGGTGCCTTGGGTTAAATGGCGCGGAGATAGTTTACAATCCATCCGCAACTACGGTAGGGCAATCCCAATACCTGTGGAAACTGGAGCAGCCCGCGCATGCCGTAGCCAATGGTTATTTTATGGGCTGCATCAACCGGGTAGGAACGGAAGCCCCGTGGAACCTGGGTAAATTTTACGGCAGCAGTTATTTCGTAGATCCACGCGGGCAAATTTTTGCACAGGCATCCGAGGAAAAAGATGAATTACTCATCGCCGTATTCGACCTGGATATGATCGATGAGATAAGAAGCACCTGGCAGTTTTTCCGGGATCGGCGGCCGGAGACCTATGGTAAAATTGTTGAATTATAAATCCTGGTTTAATCTGGCCGCTGAATCATCCGCTGGCCGGCGGACGGCCCAACGGCTGGATTAAACAGTCTTAAAATCTATTATGGCTATTACAAATAATAAATTAACAAGCGATCAATACCAGCAAAATTTCAGCGATATCCATCCGCCGTTTGAGACAACAGATGCAGCTTTGGTGGAAGCTAACCGTTGTTTGTTTTGTTATGATGCACCCTGCATGAAGAGCTGCCCCACAAGCATTGATGTGCCAAAGTTCATCAAACAAATTTCTACAGGTAATATAAAAGGATCGGCACATACCATTTTTTACAGCAATATAATGGGAGCGGGTTGCAGTAAAGTATGCCCGGTGGAAAAAATGTGCGAAGGCGCCTGCGTTTTTAATTTAATGGAGGAGGAGCCCATACCCATAGCAAAGCTGCAGCGATACAGCACCGAAAAAGCAATGGAAAATAACTGGCAGCTTTTTAAGCGGAAAGGATCAACCGGTAAAAAAGTAGCGATCGTCGGCGCCGGTCCGGCCGGGCTTAGTTGTGCGCATATGCTTAGCCGTGAGGGGGTAGATACAACTATTTTTGAAAGGGAAAGCAAGGGCGGTGGCTTAATGACCTATGGTATCGCGGCGTATAAAGTAACGCCGCAGTTTTGCGAGGCCGAAGTGAATTATATTACCGCTATTGGTGGTATTGAAATAAGATACAATCAGGAACTGGGAAAGGATATGTCACTGGCCGGCCTGCAGAAAAATTATGACGCGGTGTATCTCAGTATTGGTGTGGGATTGGCAAGACGGCTGGATATACCGGGGGAAGAAATCGAAGGCGTAGCGGATGCCCTCACATTTATATATGACCTCAGGCACAAGGGTTATGATCAGGTGGCGGTGGGCGATAAGGTTGCCGTGATCGGAATGGGTATGACTGCGATTGATGCCGCCACCCAGGCAAAAAGGCTGGGCGCGGCGGAAGTAACGCTGGTATATAGACGCACGGAAAACGAGAAGCCCTGCACGCAGGTGGAATTGGATATTGCAAAAATGGATGGTTGCAAAATTATCTGGCTGGCGGCGCCCAAAGCTGTTATCGGCGAAAGCGGTAAGGTAAAAGAACTGGTATGCAGTATCATGCAATTGGGTGTGCCCGATGAAAGCGGACGGCGCTCACCTGTTGATACGGGTGAAACATTTACATTGGAAGTGGATATGGTCATTAAAGCCGCAGGGCAGATGCCTTTTGAAGAATTGGTGCAAAAGAATGGAATTGAAAACAGGGGAGGAAGGATTGTATTAAAGCCAAATTGTGAAACAAATATCCCTGGTGTATTTGCCGGCGGCGATGCCGTGAATGGCGGCAAAGAAGTAGTAGACGCGGTACAGGCCGGTAAGGATGGTGCTAAAGCCATCATGGATTTTTTTCACGCAAAGGCGCAAAGTAGCAAGGACGCAAAGTAGCAAGGACGCAAAGTAACAAAAAGGCAAAAAAATATATAGTATGTTTACAGAAAATGAAATAGCAACCGTTGTTGTAAAGGTTTGTTTTAAATTCATTCAAAGTATGGGCCGGGTTTATTTGAGAGTATCTACGAAGAAATATTTTGTTATGAATTAGCCAAAACCGGCATTCCCTTCACAAGGCAGCAAGCAGTTCCATTGATTCATGAAACCATCATAATGGATATAGGTTTTAGAGCAGATGTAATTGTAAATAGTAAGGTAATAGTAGAATTTAAACCAGTTGAAACATTGGCTCCCCTTCATTATAAACAAGTTCAAACTTATTTAAAATTAGCGGATTGTAAATTAGGGCTACTGATAAATTTCAATGTAAATCTTATAAAGGATGGCATTCATAGAATAGTGAACAAATTATAAAAGACCTGGCGTCTTCGCTCTTTTCGTCTTTGCGTGAAAAAAACAATTTATATGGCAGACATTTCGGCAAATTTCCTTGGCATTCGATCTCCCAACCCTTACTGGCTGGCGAGCGCGCCTCCTACTGATAAAAAGATCAATGTGCTCCGTGCTTTTGAAGCGGGCTGGGGAGGCGCTGTTTGGAAGACCCTTGGCTCACAGGTTAAAAATGTATCTTCCCGTTACTCCGCAGTTAATTTCAATGGCGCTAAAGTGATGGGATTCAATAATATTGAATTGATCAGCGACCGGCCCCTGGAAATTAACCTGCGTGAAATAAAGGAATGTATTCAATTATTCTCCGATCGCGCAATGGTGGTTTCACTGATGGCGGATAATGACCGTGACAGCTGGCATGAATTAATTAAAAAAGTGGAGGACACAGGTGCACATGGGCTGGAACTAAACTTTGGTTGCCCGCATGGCATGACTGAAAGAGGAATGGGTGCTGCTGTTGGACAGGATCCGGAAATCGCCCGGATGGTGGTAGAATGGGTAATGGAAAAAGCAACCATCCCTGTTATTACCAAACTTACACCCAATGTACATTCTGCCGTACCAACCGGTAAGGCATGTGTGCAGGCAGGTACCCATGCTTTATCATTAATCAATACCATTCAGTCAGTAACAGGAATAGATCTGGATACGCTGGTCCCAAATCCCTATGTGGGAGGTAAATCTGTATTTGGCGGTTATTGCGGGCCGGCGGTAAAGCCTATCGCCTTAAAAATGCTGACAACTATTTCACAGGATACTACAACTTCCCGTGTACCTGTATCAGGTATTGGCGGAGTAAGTACGTGGCGGGATGCGGTTGAATTTATGCTGCTTGGTGCGTCGAATGTACAGGTATGTACTGCCGCTATGAAGTACGGTTTCAGAATTATAGAAGATCTGTGCGAAGGGCTTAATAACTGGATGGATGAAAAAGGATATAATACCATTTATGATTTCATCGGCAAGTCGGTTGAAAAAATTACACATTGGGAGGACCTCGATATCAATTACCATCATATTGCAAAGATCAACCAGGATAAATGCATTCACTGCGGCCTTTGTTATATTTCATGTGAAGATGGCTCGCATCAGTCTATTCATCTTGAATACGGCATGCCCTATAATACCTATACCGTTAAAGAAAAAGAATGCGTCGGTTGTAACCTGTGCCAGCTCATGTGCCCGGTTACAGATTGTATCACCATGGAGGAACACCGGGTAGCGCCGGAGTACCTTAACTGGAAAGATTACCAGCGATTGGGTTTGCCTTTAAATGACCATTGAAAATAAATTGATAATTGAAAAATGCTCAGTATTCAATGATCAGTGAACAATCGAAACTACAAAATAGTAAACCGGATCGAAATCTAAAACTACCAGTAATGGATACACGCTTGCCGCTTATTATTGATTGTGATCCCGGGCATGATGATGCGGTCATGCTGATGCTGGCTTTTGGCAGCAAATTATTCGATATAAAGGCGGTAACAATTTCAGCGGGCAATCAAACGCAGGAGAATACATTACGGAATGCTTTGCGCATACTCACACTGATTGGAGAGCATCCTCCTGTTTACAAGGGCAGTGATAAACCCCTCTTCCGTGATTTGATCATCGCTGATTATGTGCATGGCAAAACCGGTCTTGACGGAACTGATCTGCCGGAGCCTGGCTTTCCGCCAGGCGACGGATCTGCCATACATGCGATAGGCCGCATTATAAACGCCCTTAATGAAAAGATAACAATTGTGGCTACGGGGCCCCTTACCAATATTGCGGGATTCTTATTACTATTTCCTGCCCTAAAAACCAGGATCGAAAAAATAGTGCTGATGGGCGGAAGCATGAGCAGGGGCAATTATACACCGCTTGCAGAATTTAATATCTATGTTGATCCGGAAGCAGCGTCCATTGTATTTAATTCAGGTATCCCCATCGTGATGTGCGGGTTGGAAGTTACCCATAAGGCCCTTTTTTTTAAAGAAGATATTGAATTGTTCAGGGCAATCGGTAACAAAACCGGCAAGGTGGTAGCTGAGCTGGTAGATTTTTTTTCCATATTTTACAGGTTAAACCGCCCCGAATTAGGCGGTGGCGCTGCATTACATGATCCCTGTACAATTGCCTGGCTGATCAACCCTTCCATGTTTCAGTCGAAGCCTTGCCATGTGGATGTAGAAACATCCGGTGAGCTGACCACAGGAGCCACGGTAGTTGATTTTTATAATTTATTGAAATTGGAACCCAATACAGAAGTGGTATATGATGTGGATAGAATGGCCTTTGTTGAATTGTTGTACGATGCAATTAAAGTATTGCCATAGATGAATGCGTTCATCCATTTTTATTATCTATAATTTAGCATAAACTTTTATTGATGTTCGCATTTGTAAACCATTATTTTTTAGATGAAGATAAAGCAACCCTGCAGGTGGGCGATCTTGCCATACAGCGCGGTTATGGAATTTTTGATTTTTTTCGCACCAGGAAAAATATCCCGCTTTTCCTGGATGATTACCTCGATCGCTTTTTTAATTCGGCGGCAAAGATGCGTTTACAGCCTGCTCAAACCAGGGAAGAATTGACAGCTATCATTTATGAGCTGATCAAAAAAAACAACCTGCCCGAATCGGGTATAAAAGTGATACTCACAGGCGGTTACTCTCCCGAAAGTTATGAACCCGTCGCGCCCAATCTTATCATCCTGCAGCAAAAATTACCCCTGCCCCTGCCCGATAGATTTGCCACAGGTATAAAAGTTATTACACATGAATACCAGCGTGACCTGCCGGAGATAAAATCGATTAATTATCTTATGGGTGTTTGGTTACAGCAAAAAATTAAAGAACAGTATGCGGATGACGTGTTGTATTACAAGGAGGGGATCATTTCAGAGTTTCCGAGGTCCAATGTATTTATGGTTACCCGGGATGGAAAAATCGTAACACCTTCCGATCATATTTTGCATGGCATCACCCGAAAAAAATTACTGGAACTGGCAGCTACAAAATATACAATAGAACAGAGAGCAGTGAATATCGAAGAAATTAAAAATGCTGCCGAAGTTTTTATGACAAGCACTACTAAAAGATTGCTTCCTGTTACCCGGATTGATGATGTTGTTATAGGAAATGGTGTAGCCGGGCCAATCACTGTATTGCTCAATACAGCCTTTATAAAAATGGAGGAGCAGGCATTGAGAGAGATTAGCCATGATGATTTAATCAGCTTAATTTAATATCGGTCTTAAAAAAACATATCCATTGAATCAAATGAAAATCAACCCCACCCGCCTTCAGCAGCATTTTGAAGCCATGAGCGAAATAGGAAAGATAGGAGAAACCGGTACCTGCAGACCTACAATGACGCTTTTGGAAAAACAGGGTTTTGAGTTAGCTGCCGGCTGGATGAAAGAAGCAGGGATGGCAACACGCATTGACAACTTCGGAAATTTAATTGGCAGGCTTGAAGGAGGCAATCCTGCATTGCCCGTGCTGATGATGGGATCTCATTTGGATTCTCAACCCTATGGGGGCCGTTTTGATGGTGTGGCAGGCGTGTTATGTGCCATTGAAGCAGTGGCAACCCTTACACAAAATGGCATTAGTCCGGAACGCGCCATTGAAGTAGTTTCTTTTGCAGATGAAGAAGGCTGGCGTTTCAATAAAGGACTTTTTGGATCCAGGGGGATTTTAGGAAAACTGGAAGAAGGAGAGCTTCAACGAAAAGATAAAGACGGTATCACAAGGGAACAGGCGTTAAGAGATTTTGGTTGCGACCCCGCCAAATTCAAAGAATCCGAATATGCTCCCGGGAGTATTTTTTGTTTTCTTGAATTGCATATTGAGCAGGGCCCTATTTTAGATATAGCTAACCACCCAGTGGGGGTAGTATCGGGTATCTCGGGGCCCCTATGGCTAACGGTAAAGCTGAAAGGCATGGCAGGCCATACCGGATCTGTGCCCATGGCCATTCGTAAAGATGCATTGGTAGGCGCTGCGGAAATAATCATTGCACTCAACCAGGTTGCTACCCAGGTTCCCGGTGCGCCTACCGTTGGTACGGTCGGTACCCTGGATATTTTCCCGGCTTCCCGAAATATTATTCCCGAAGAGGTAACTTTTACTGTTGACCTTAGAGATATTGACCTGGACAGGCGCAACCGGTATGAAAAACAATTAAGGGATCGTATTGAATCCATTACTCAAAAACATTCATTGACTTACGTGATTACGGAAGACACCAATAGTGAGCCGCGATATTGCGCCGGTTGGATAAAAGAGATCATTCATTCGGAATGCCTGGCCGCAGGATTGGATGCCCCGGAATTAATGAGCGGCCCTTTTCATGATGCATTGGCCCTTTCTTATGCCTGTGATTATGGAATGATATTTATCCGCTGTAAGGATGGGATCAGCCATAACCCATTAGAATTTGCTTCTTATGATGACCTTGCATTAGGGGCGGAAGTTTTGTACGGAACTGTTTTACAGATTGAGAAAACGAATAGAAAGTAGTCTTTTTTTATGCAGCTGGAATTTAAAGAGCCATGGAATATTAGAGATGATGCCATCGCAATAAAACAGCAATACCAGCGAAAAGAAAATAGTTAACGGAGAATGGTGGTCAACAATAATAATTGTGGAAGAAGGGTCATCAGTAGATCATTTTGAAATAAGCATCCCTGTAATTTTTTACCAGTTTATGAGTAGTTTTAAGATAAGCTTTTTGATTAACAATGATCATGATGATCCGGGCGTCCAGTTCAGCCCCGCCAGCAATTGCTTTGTTATATTCCCGCTGTATGGTATCTTCCACAAATTCGCACGACTCCAGGATAGACTGGCGGTCACACCCCGAAAAAGTTGCTGTTACATCCATCCAAACCTGGTAGATTTTTCCCTTACTCATTGGGTCAATAACTGGTTCACCCCCCATTTTGACCGCTTCCCGGGTTAATTCAGAAACGTATCTCCTGCTTTCATTCGCCATGGTATTAAAAATCCAATGGAGGTCAATATCCAGGCTTTTGCATTCTTCCGAAACCTTTTGATAAATGATCGTACGGTTACTGTTAATTTCGATCAGGTTCTTTAAAATTGCAATTGAGTTTTGATTCCTTTCCATCTTATTAGGTTTTAATCTAAAGTGACAGCCAAAATTATGCCATCCTATTAAATTTTAATCTAAAGTGTCAACAAAATTTGTACGTAAAATATGAATCTAAAAATTTAGAAATGAGTATTAAATTTTGTATTTTAACCGCAGCCCCGGACAAAAAGTTCGATTTTTAAAATAATCAGCGGAGCATCCGGTGAATCAAAATATCATTTTTATTTTAGTATCTTCATGTTCAAACAATTTGCGGCCATTCATTATTTACGGCAGGAAGCTTGTTTAATTAACTATAAAAAAACGATTGATTATGAAAGTATCAGACATTTTGAAAGCAAAAGGAAGCAATGTATATTCAATAACAAGCGGGATAACGGTATATGACGCGTTAAAAATTATGGGGGAAAAAAATGTTGGCGCCTTACTGGTAATTGAAAATGAACAATTACTCGGGATCATTTCTGAAAGAGATTACGCCCGGAAAATCATATTAAAAGGCAAGACCTCGCATGAAACCATTGTCAGGGAAATTATGACGGAAAAGGTAATATCAGTAGCGCCGGATGACCATATTGAGAAATGTATGGAATTTATGAGTGAAAAGCATATACGGCATTTACCGGTTGTTAAAGATGACAAAGTAACCGGTATCATTTCCATCACAGATGTGGTAACGGCAATTATTGCGTCCCAAAAAGAAACGATCTCCCTGCTGCACGATTATATATCACAGTAAGAAGGTGAAGGGTGTAAGGTAAAGAGCATCAATTCTCCCTTACACCTGTAACCGTCTCCTTTTCACACCACACCGGCAAGTT
>JBDTVX010000072.1:0-16956 GCA_040007015.1 Ferruginibacter sp.
AGTAATAGTAGTAGTTCT
Source organism: Ferruginibacter sp. (assembly GCA_040007015.1). Lineage (GTDB taxonomy): Bacteria > Bacteroidota > Bacteroidia > Chitinophagales > Chitinophagaceae > Ferruginibacter. Next base: position 19 of record JBDTVX010000072.1, read on the forward strand.
TTTAAATATTAATTCAATACAAATCTAAAGGACACAAGGATGATCCCATGAAAAACAAATGCTGGTTACAAAATCTTTCTTTCATTTCTTCAGGATAATACCCTATCTTATAACGATCTCACATTAGGCGCAAGACTCCTGTCTTGTGCCCTGATGTTACTAACCTACCTCATAACAATCTCCTCCATCAACCGCATCACCTCCGCTCCTTCCACACCTGTACATGGATTGGGGCCGTCATCTAAAAAATATTTCACAACCGCTTCAATCATTGGCTGCTGCACATGGAGTAACGGATCAAATTCAAGTGTTTCTATTTTACGATTAACCGTTACCGTTATGGTGTGTTCACTAAAAACGCTAAAGCTTATTTTACCTGCTGTGCCAATTATTTCTACACGGTCGGTGGTCAGTTCGGGAGCTGCATTAAAACACCAGGTTCCGCTAAAGGCGATGCCGCTCTTAAATAAAATATTTCCCGCAACCATATCATCGGCTGCATACGCCCCGACCTGGTTGGTAGCGATACCCGTTACCTTTTGCACGGGTCCAAAAAAATAATACATCAGGTCAAGCTGGTGGGTGCCAAGATCGTTAAAGAGGCCACCACCCGCAATCGCAGGGTCTATCCGCCAGGCAACCATTGGATCGGCCATTTCTTCTTTGGTAAGCGATGGCTTGGTTAATTCAAGGCGGGCAAGCAGTATGTCACCAATGGCCTTATCGTTTATTAATTGCTTTATTTTTTTAAACCGTGGCTGCTGTCGGCGGTAATGCGCCACAACCAGCGGCAGTTTTTTGTCTGTTGCAGTATTGACCATATTACAGGCGCCGACATAATTGCTGGCCATAGGTTTTTCAATATAAACCGGTTTTCCCGCATTCAATGCTGCAATGGTGTATCCTTCATGTGACGATGGCGGCGTGGCAATATAGATCGCATTTACTTCGGGATCGTTGATGAGTTTTTCGGCATCATCATACCAGCGCGGCACATTGTGGCGGCGGGCATAATCGGCTGCTTTTGCCGTATCACGGCGCATTACGGCAACCAGTGCGGAGTTATTCACCTTATTAAAGGCGGGGCCGCTTTTGACTTCGGTTACATCGCCGCAACCGATAATGCCCCAGTTAATTTTTTTCATAGTTATTTATGAGGTCTATTTTTATTAAACGAATAGCATCACCTCATAGCCTTTTGCAACTTCGCAAGCAATGCAATAACCTTTGCTTTAGGATCGCCATCGCCCAGGGTTTCTATTGGCAGGTAGCCTTTATACCCGGATGCTTTGATGATCGCCATTAATTTATCCATATCCGTTTCTTGCTCTGCCCTATTAATGAAAATTTTTTCTTTGATTTGCCAGTTCACCGCATATTTTAGCGATTTAGCAATTTCTTCATAAGGATCAATTACCCTGTAGCTGCCCGTATCCAGAACGAGGCCCAGCCATTCTGAATGGATCGCTTCAATGATCTTTATTACCTGGTCTGCAGTTTGTATAAAATCATTGTGATTTTGTAAACCGATAATGACGCCATATTTTTTGCCGTAGTCCACGCATGTCTGAATATCTTTCAGCATCCACTCAGTAACCTGTTCTTTGGTAATGCCTTCATTTTTTTGATTGCCCGCAAATATCCTGATCACCGGGGCTCCCATCTTTGCAGCTACTTCTATCCATTTTTTTACAAGCGCCACTTCCTGTTCCCGTTTGGATCTATCAGCGATAGTAAAATCATTCCTCACTCCTGTTCCGCTTATTTCAATCCCCAGTTTGAATGCCTTTCTTTTTATTTGAAAAAGGTATTCGTCAGAAGGCACTGATGGGTAACCTTTAAAATAATAACCCGTGATGTCTACTCCATCAAAACCGGTAGCGGCGCAAAAATCAAGCAGGTCACTAATGGTCATAGTTCCATCTGACAAGGAAGCATTAAAGGAAAAGGCGTTCAGACTTGTTTTAAACCCACTTGAATTTCCAGGCGATATTTTTGTAAGGGAAGGTTCTGAATTAAACATCATACCGCATGTTACCACAGGTATGCCAATCATTGATGACAAGAACTTCCTACGATGAAGATGACGGTTCATTATCAATTATTAATTATCAATTATCAATTATTTTATGTCATTTTTATCACCCCATGTACATAACCAACCGATTCTGCCAAACCAGGCAAGGGATCGCTTCCATCTTTTTCAAACTCAAAGGACATGTTGCCTTTATAATTAATTTTCTTCAGTGTTTTAATTACTTTGGGGATATCAATAATGCCCCGCCCTATTTCTATGGGTGCATCTGTTTCGCCCGCCTTGCCAACATCCTTCATGTGCATATCATACAGGCGTTCCCGGTATCTCTCTAACAGGGTAGACGGATCAAGGCCGATGCGTTGCACATGCCCGATATCTATACACAAACCGATCCTTTTATCAAGGTCTTTTACTTTTTCATAAACATCCGCGGGACTTGTGTAGAGCTTATCGCCGGGGCCATGGTTGTGGATGGCTAAAATGATATTGGTGCTTTTAACTTTTTCATTTACCAATGGTAATAATTCATGATTGGGCACACCAACGATCATTTTAAGACCCGCATTGGCTGCATATGCGAAAGCAACTTCCACTTCCTGAGGTGTTTTCATGTAAATAACTCCGGCACCATATAAATCCAACCCTGCGGCTCTGACTTTTTCCGTGATTTTTTTAATTTCATCTGCTGAACTTTCCAATGGCATGTGCATGGCTTTTAAAGAGATGCTCTTAATACCCAGCCGCAGCGTCATTTTGATGGTATCATCCAGGTTGAAATTTCGGAAAGTATAAGAAGTTAAACCGAAGTTCAAATTTAAATCGTTACCGGTTGCAGGACCAATAAAGTTGCCGGGGGCAGCGCCCATTGCAGTTCCCGGAATACCAAGGCCGGCTAATTTCAGGAATTCATTTCTGGTATATTTCATACTGGCAATAGTTTAATTAAAATAGAAAAGAATAAGCCATGACTAAGATAAATCTTCTGCGGCATTATTCATAAAATTATGACGGGCATTGGATATATTGGTTTAATTTCTTCGATGGGCTTTACCCATTGCTCCGGCAACCGGATTATCCACAGCAGACAGTTTACCATTTGATGGCTGCGTGCTGCGTTGTGCGGTATAATAAATCCCGGTGCTGTTTCTCCAATCAGATCAAACAGGCATTTTTGTGCCGATATACTTCCCTGCCCTGCTTCTTTTACCAGTAGAGCTGTATCCATATAAAATGAAACAGGCTAAGGTTGGTTGATATAACTACAAATCCAGTTTATAAACAAAGGGTTGCCCTGGTAAATCAAAAAAATTCCGGAACATCAAACCTCTGGCTTTTAATTTGCATTGGTTTAATTATTAAAAAACTCAAAAATAAACATTATGAAAAAAGTAAAATTCTTTATGTTAGTTTCCGTGATAAGTATTTCACAGGCCTGCAACGACAATACCAAGGACAGTGTAGCTGCTGCGAAAGATTCGAACGCCAGTATGGACAACCCGGCTATGGCCACCGGTAAGGATACCACAGTACATGCAGCCGTTGTGCCTGTCAGTAAAGATGATGCGGATTTTGCAGTTGAGGCTGCCAATGGAGGGATGATGGAGGTGCAATTGGGAAATTATGCACAGCAAAATGCTTTGAGCCCCCGGGTAAAAGAATTTGGTGCCATGATGACCAGGGATCATACAAAAGCAAATGATGAATTAAAAGGTATCGCGGCTTCAAAAAGTATTACTTTGCCTGCAGAATCCGGTGATAAAGCCAAAAAGGAAATGGAAGACCTTATGAAAAAGAAAGGCAAAGATTTTGATAAGGCATACATGAACATGATGCTGGATGATCATAAAAAGGATGTAAAGGAATTTGAAAAAGCTGCAAATGATTGTAAAGATCCTGAAATTAAAAGCTTTGCCGGCAAAACATTACCGGTATTACGCGTTCATCTGGATTCAGCGAAGGCAATTAGCGGGAAGAACTAGGGTGGCTCAATTTTGTTTTTAATAAAGGGATAGCATTAACTGCTATCCCCTTATATTCGAATATAAAAATGATCCGTAAGTATATTTAATACAGCAGGTTTTTACGAAATTTTTGATCCGTTCAGAAGTCGCCTTGATTTTTTTTAACAGGAATGCAAAACTGTTTTTTCATGAAAATATGAGAAAAGCAATTGTTTGTGAAAAAGATTTTTCAGGAAGCAAGGAAATCATCGCTGAGAGAGGATCTGAACAAAATAAAAAAATATATATTGAGCCAAATGGCGAAATCTCTTCAATTAAAAAGGCTATACCTGCCGGATAGATTTTACACAGGAGCACCTGCTAGTTAATACAATATATTTGTGAAAAAAATTTCACAATCAATAAAAATATGTGAAAGTATTTTCCCATTTACTTAATGAATCGCGTGTAAAAAACCGGCACAGTTATTAGATATTATTAAGTGTAATGATTACCTGTTTTGGGGAGATTACAAAGAGAAATCTGAGAAAGAAACCCACGGAACTTGATTCCCGGTAATGCGGGGCGAAAGGAAAACAGCGTAATTCTAAATGACCCCACGCTCACGCGTGGGGTTTATTTATACGGGAAGTTGAATGGTTGAAAAGTTAAGCCATTCATGTGTTATTACAAATAAAAAAATTATACCCGGAATATGAGTCAGCGAAGGCCATACACCAAATTAAGTTATCAACTCTTAACTTACCAGTATCAAACTTTCTGACGCAATAATACACAAATAAAAATGATGGTCCGCTTTGCTTTCCTGATTCAAAAACATTGTCCCGCATCAAGTTCTTCATCATACGCTATGCATAATTAAAATATATTTACAAAAAACACTATTTTACAATATGATTTTCTTGTCCAGTCAATATACCCGGCGAAAATGGTTTTGAACATTTCGCCGCCATTTATTCTGCTTATTTTGAGCCAGGAATGATCCACTTTCATTTTGAAAAAAGAACGTTGGATAATAAATACAGACTTTCGGAGTTTTTAAAGTTTAACATGCAATGAAAACCGATCATACAAAAAATTTACTACAACCCGGAAAACAAAAATTTATACTTCAATCTTAAACAGATATTTTAATGAGCGTGAATGTTAGGGGATACGATACACAATTTCTCGTCGGTGGCGGTGAAATGGGAGTACTTATTCGCGAAAAAGACTGGAGTAAATCACCGGTAAACAACCCTGAGAACTGGCCACAAAGTTTGCGTACCACACTGAACATTCTTCTCAATTCTAAATTCCCTATGTTTTTATGGTGGGGACCTGAATTAATTTGCTTTTACAATGATGCGTATCGGCCGAGTTTGGGAAAAAACGGAAAACATCCTGCCATTCTAGGTATGGGAGCGGAAAAGGCATGGCCCGAAATCTGGGATATTATCAAACCGCTGATAGACCAGGTGCTGGCTGGTGGTGAGGCTACCTGGAGTGAAGATCAGTTAATCCCTATTTACCGGAACGGCAAAATAGAAGATGTATATTGGACTTTCAGCTACAGCCCCGTATTTGATGAATCAGCGACGGTGGCCGGCGTATTGGTAACCTGCAGCGAAACAACGAAAAGAGTAAATACTTTAAAAGTTTTGGAAGAAAGTAACAGGAGATATTTCAACAATATTATGCAGGCTCCTGTAGCTATGTGTATTTTCACGGGAAAAAATCACGTGGTTGAAATTGCAAACCCGCTAATGCTGGAATTATGGGGCAAAACAGCTGAGCAGGTATTAAATAAGCCGATTTTTGAAGGACTGCCGGAAGCAAAAGGACAAGGTTTGGAACAATTAATTGATGATGTTTTTAATAGCGGTGAAAAATTTGTTGCTTATGAGCGGCCTGTAAAACTGCCTCGTAACGATACGATTGAAACCACTTATATCAATTTTGTATATGACGTGTTAACGGATCCAAACGGATCGGTTTCGGGAATAGTAGCAACAGCATCAGAGGTAACTATACAGGTTATAACAAGAAAAAATATTGAAGAAGCAGAAGAAAGATTAAGATTGGCAACCGAAGCTACCGAGCTTTCAACATGGGATTTAGACCTGCAAACCCGGGAAATTATTCATTCACCCCGTCTTGCAGTCATCTTTGGCCATGACAAATCAAAAAAATTAACTCATTGGGAATTGCGCGACCAGGTACATCGGGATGATATACACGAGATCGTTGAAAAGGCATTTGACGTGGCAATAAAAACCGGGGTTATTAAATATGAAGCCCGTATTGTAAAACCTGGTAATAGCATTAGCTGGATAAGAAGCCAGGGGAAAGTCTTTTATGATGAGGAAAAGAAACCCATAAAATTGATTGGCACCCTCAGAGACATCACAGAGGAAAAATATAGCCAGCAGGTATTGCTGGAAAGCGAACAAAAATTTCGGTTACTCGCCGATTCTATGCCACAACATATATGGACGGCTGATCCCCAGGGCAATCTGAATTATTATAACCAGTCTGTTTACAGCTATTCAGGCTTAACCCCTGACCAAATAGATAAAGAGGGCTGGCTTCAAATTGTACACCCCGACGACAGGGAAGAAAATATCAGGACATGGAAAAATTCAGTAAGTACCGGGAATGATTTCATGCTTGAACATCGCTTCCGCAGGCATGACGGAGAATACCGCTGGCAGTTAAGCAGGGCCATTCCACAAAAAGATACCGAAGGCAATACCCAAATGTGGGTTGGCACAAGCACTGATATCCAGGATCAAAAAACTTTTAGGGATGAACTGGAAAAACAAGTATTGGAGCGTACCAGTGAATTGGAGCAAAAAAATAAAGAGCTGGAAACAATGAATGCCGAGTTGCAATCTTTTGCCTATGTTTCCAGCCACGATTTGCAGGAGCCGTTGCGTAAAATCCAAACCTTCGCAACAAGAATACTTGAAAAGGAAAAGCAAAATCTATCTGAAGATGGTAAGGACTATTTCCACCGAATGCAGGATGCTGCAAAAAGAATGCAAACACTGATCGAGGATTTACTTACATATTCACGAACCAATACTGCGGATCGTAATTTTGAAAATACGGATCTTAATAATATTATAGCGCAGGTGAAAACTGAGCTTAAAGAAGACATAGAACAAAAACATGCTATTGTTGAAGCAAACCATCTCTGCGAAGCCCATATAATTCCTTTTCAGTTTCGGCAACTTATGCTCAACCTGGTTGGCAATGCACTTAAGTTTTCAAGACCGGGAATATCACCGCATATTACACTCAGCAGTAAAATAGTGGCTGGCGATAAATTAAATATCCAGGTTCCGCCGCAAAAAAAGTTTTGTCATATCGCTGTCTCCGACAATGGGATAGGATTCGATCCGCGGTACAAGGACCGCATTTTCGAAGTCTTCCAGCGGCTGCACGGAAAAGATGAATACAAGGGCACGGGTATCGGTCTCGCCATCGTAAAAAAAATTGTTGAAAATCACAATGGCGTTATTACTGCAACAGCCGAAATAAATAAGGGGGCAACTTTCGACATTTATTTACCTGTTCCGTAAACTGTTTGACAATATTTTGAAAATACCAAAAAGAAAGTAAAAATGATTAATGATGAAAGATGAAAATTTTAGAACCTTTACCTGGTAATCTATAGCGTTTTCCTGCATACACTAAACAAATCAGTTATTCGGTAATTAATAATCCTATAGATAAATAGGGGCAGACATTCAAATACGATATACCAAATCCTTCAAAACAGCGTCTCTTTTTTTACAACCTGAGCCTATCCGGTTACCTGGAAATAAATTAAAGCGATAGCAGCTGCAGTCATTAGAATCATTGTTGCAACTCCGAAAATATTTGATAATTTAGAATTTGTAAAATTCCCCATTATCTTTTTATTATTGCCAATATGTAATACGATCGCAATAAGAACAGGAGATGTTAAACCGTACAGGATTGCAGTGTACACAAGTGCCTGGATAGGGCTGATGCCTACATAATTTAAAAGAAGGCCTAATATTAATGCGATAGCAATAATGAGATAAAATGGCTTGGCCTGTTTATATTTTTTATCCAGGTCTCCCTTCCATCCAAAAGTTTCGGATATTATGTATGAAAGTGAACCGGTTAAAACGGGAATAGCAATAAAGCCCGTACCTATGACGCCAGCGGCAAACAAAAAATAAGATGCTTTGCCGGCCACAGGCTCTAATGCTTTTGCGGCCTGCTCTACCGTATCGATCTGGTGTATCCCGCTGCCAAATAATGCGGTACCTGTTGCAAGCAGGATAAAGAACATTACCATGTTTGATAATAGCATTCCTATATTCACATCCAGCTGCATTTTTTGTACAAGGAGTCTTAGTAAATTTCTCTCTCTTTTGTAAGGCTTTTCAGCAGAGCCATTTTCCCTGATAAGTTTTCTCCTTGCAAGGATCAATTGCTTTTGTGATTTCACATCCTTTGCTTCCATTGTTACCTGCCAGAAAAAAAGATAGGGTGAAATGGTGGTTCCTAATATGGCTACCAGTATTTCAAGAAAATCCTTATTAAATTTGATGGTAGGAATAAGGGTAGATTTTAAAACTTTTAACCAGTCAGGATGTGTAAAAAAAGGAACTATAATATATAGAAAAAGGGAAAGGCATAAGAATTTTAAGATCGCCACAATTTTATGATACGGTAAATAGATGATGAGAATTAAAAGAGTAATAGTAAATGCTACGCTGAAAAATATCGGCTTCACAGCCGGCACTATTAAATTAGCCACAGCGCCCATCCCTGCAATATCGGCACCGATATTTAAAATGATGGCAGGGATACTTAAAACCATCATGGTATAAAGAAGCAGTTTCGAATAATGCTTCTTTAACGTGGTAGTTAATCCTACAGAAGTTACTAACCCGATTCTTGCACACATTTCCTGGATGGAAGCCATCAATGGGAATGTAATCAAAGCCGTCCATAAAGTTGACAAGCCAAATTTGGCACCGGCCTGGGAATAAGTTGCTATTCCGGAAGGGTCGTCGTCACTTGCGCCTGTAATTAAGCCCGGACCTAATATTTTTAGGAATTTTTTAATTTTTGCGGGAAAGCTTGCCATATTGTTCTATTTCTTTTTTCAAAAATTTAGTGATCATTAAAAATAGAATTTAACAAAAAAAAGCTGGCACTACACAGCGCAACATTTCAAATGCCAGCCTGGAATTAGGGATATCTTTTCGTTGGCTAAGTCTTCGTAAAACAAATGAAGGTGGCTCTATAGAAACGAAACCTATTCTCAGCCATAAATTTATACTTCCAGGATAACAAGTCTTCCAGACTGCCTTTTTTAAATGCCTTTATTCTGTGCGATATATCTTTAGCCATTTTCAATTATTATCTCTGAACCAGTTATCTCTTTCAAGGTTCTCCAGTTCCAACGATGCTTTTTCTATCAATTTTGTTGCATTTTGTACAATATGTACCAATCCCTTTTTTTCATAAGGATCTATTACATCTTTAATGGGCGTGGAAATTACAGGTTTACCCGCAGCCAGGTATTCAGGTGTTTTTGTAGGACTTATATACCTTGTAGATTCGTTCATGGCAAATGGTATTAATGCAATATCCCAACCACTTAAATAAACAGGCAATTCCTTATAAGTTTTTGTACCCAAATAGTGAATATTGTTGCAACGGGGCAAAATGGAAGGATCAATTTTAACTACGGGCCTACCAGGATAAAATGCCATTCCGGTTTTAAATGAGCAGCCTGTTCAATTAATTCAATGTCAAAACGCTCATCAATTACACCAAAAAAACCAAGCCGCGGATGAGGAATATCCACCTGGTCTGTAAATTCTTCCAGGCGCTTTCTTGCTACGCTGAAATGTTCTTTGTCAATACTGCTTGCGAATGCATGTACATTAAAATGCTGATGCCTTTTAGCCTCATATAAACTACTACCACCTGTGAAAACTATATCTGTTTTTTGGAATAAAAATTTTTCAGCATCTTTTAATTGTGGATCTGCAAATTTAAACGCAGCTAATTCATCCATGCAATCATAGATTACAAGGTTAGGCTCCAGATGTTCAGTAAACAGCAAACTCATCGGTGTATAATACCACGCAATATAAACGGCTATTTTTTCTGCACTAAAAATACAGTCGATGATATCACGCTGTCGTTTTACCACTTCATCGCGGGAATCATTTTTTAAATGAGGCACAACAACCCAAACATTTTCCTCGCTTTTGTCAATGCTATAGCCATCTTCCATATCATTCCGGGAAAACTCCTGGATATAAAAAACCCTGTATTGAAAGGCAGCACGGCTTAACAAATGCTGGGCCTTTGATATACAAAGTTCCATTGCAGGTGTGAAAAACAAACCAGGTCCATATAATATTGATTAAAATTAGTAAAATAATTTAACCCGAATAATTCGCAATTACTAATTCTACCATTACTAAGGATACTATATGAACCTGGTTCATTATTGATCATCACCTAACTCGTTTCGGTGAATCATTTTACCCGTTCCTTCTAATTCCGTCTTCGGCAGAGCCTTGCGTCATTCGACTTACTTCTAAATAAATTCCAGGAAAATTTATAGACTGGAAGGCCAACAGATAATTCATCCCAAGATTCGACACAAGGTTTAAATAAATTCTATTGTTTTATTTTTTCTTTGCTTTTTGAGAACTACCAGTCATTGATTCCGGCTCTTTGGAATCTTCACCAGCCGCTTCCAGGTTAATAGAACTTTCTGCTACCTCTGATAATTTTTCGTCTGCCTCCTTTTCTTCATTTAATGTTTCCATTAACAGGTCTGCAGCTTCGTTTTCACTTAAAATTTTAGCAAAAGCGCATAAAGTACCATAAGTAGCTATTTCATAATGTTCTACTTTTTGGCCTGCTGCAATAATGCCCGCATCACGTACTACGCCTTCTACCGTGCTTTCCATGATGTCCTCAGCTTCTTTTATAAGGCCTTCCATTGCCTCGCACTTTTTTGCCTGGGCTTTAATACCAATCACTGAAAACACTTCCTCTAAACGTGTTACCTGGTTTTTGGTCACTTCCAGGTGGTCCGTAAGAGCGGCTACCAGTTCTTCTGAACCGGCATTTTTTACCATTTTGGGAATGGCCTTGGTCAATGCCTTTTCAGCCCAGTAAATATCTTTTAAGCTGTCTTCGAAAAGATCCCGTAAACCAGTTGCTGCATCAGATTTTGCAGGCATTTTTTTTGTTTTGGCTGAATTACCAGCTCCGTTTTGTGATGATTTCATTTAGTTTGTTTTTAAATTGTTGGGGAATGATTTGATATCAACGTATTAAAATTTTGTACCAAAAAAATTTCAACGATAACACAAAATTGTTGTAGAATTTTATGCCCGTTTTTTATTTAATATGTTTTCCATTACCCAATAAATATTAAAATAATGGGGAAATTAAAATGATGGTATTGAGGCCGCGAAAAATTCTATTTGCTATCTCCTTATTATCTAACCGCTGTTGTTTAACCCGCACTCCGAATATGGTGGTTTTTGCCAAACAAATAATTAAAAATATTTCTTGCTTTTGCATTTTAAGGTATTTAAATAAAGACCTTTAAAAAGCAGGCCACATTTTTATTCCTGCATGAATGACACACCAATACATTGAAACAGGTAGAAAAATAGCTTCCACAATGCTCTATTTTTTATAACCCAGTATTGGCGTGCATTACGTTGTCCATTTTTTTAGCATTCCCTGCTCTTCAAAACCTTTAAAAGCACCTGCATTTCCAGATCATGTCTCTTCATTCCATTAATCCACCCTACCTACTTGTTTTTTCGTCTTACTAATTATTACCCGCAGCCGGTGATCTCTGATTTAGGTAAATTGGTTTAGTACCTCTACGGACCCAGCCGGTTGCGAATGCTGGTACACTTCTTCCTTTTGTATATACTTCGATTTTAGGCTGCTCTTTTAGATCTATCTCTTCTTCGTTTTGTTTTTTTAAATAGATTTTTTTTACCAATCGACGATCCCATGCAAATCGATAATATGATACCCTAATAAAAAGAACACGGGCTTATATAAATAACGATAAATATCTTATAGAAGAGCGCGGACGTAATTTTATTTTATTCATGTAAATCAATTCACTTTTAAATTAATTTTTATGAAAAGAGAAGTACCCTGCACCATCTTGCAGAAGAAAGGGAGTAAACGCTGTTTTACTATGTTTGTGCAAATTTTATACTGCAGTTCTTAAGAGGCATCTGCATATTGCAATATATCACTCATTTGCAATTTCAGATTTTATTGTTGATAATTTTGAATGAACAGTCGCCTTTCTTTTTTAGTAAGCAATTACTATTTGCAAAGTCCCGCGCAAAAAATTTATGGATTTTATTATATGTTTATCAACGAACAAAAATAAATTAACACAAATTCCTTATAAAAATAATTAACGTCAATAATGAAATTTATGGCACGATTTTGGAAATAAAATTTTCGGCGCTAATTTTTCTAAACATAAAATTTTAAATTTAATATTATGGAAACTCCAGATAATTTTCCGGTAACGGAATCATCAGCGCCTGTCCGCAAAGACTACAAAAATGTCGTTATCGGCGTTTTAGCAGCCTGTGTTATAGGACTTGGTATTTATGCAATCGTTGATAAAAATAAAACGACCACGGTAATTCATCAACAGGAAACTAAAATTGCTTCAGTAACTGAAGACAAAAGCGATATACAAAAAAGCTTTGATGCATCCCTTGCCAGGCTTGACTCTATGTCAACTGCAAATAAAGGCCTGGATGGTAAATTAACCGAAAAAAATACTGAGATTACAAAAGTAAAAAAAGAAATACGCAGTATTTTGAATAAGAAAAATGCTACTGCTGCTGAATTATTAAGAGCAAAAGATCTCATTGCCTCATTAAATGGAAAGATAGAAAGTATGCAGGCTGATATCGCGCGTTTGACCCAGGAAAACCAAACTTTATCTAATGATAAAGCAGTTTTGACCCATGAAAAACAAACGCTGGATTCTAACCTTACAGCAACTACATCTGTAAAACAGGATCTTGAAAAGAAAGTTGATGTAGCTTCTACTTTAAATGCTTCTAATATTACCATCACTCCAATTAACATAAAAAATAACGGCAAGGAAAAAGTATCTACTGTTGCTAAACGGGTGGATAAATTTGTAGTTAGTTTTGATGTGGATAATCGTATTGCACAATCCGGTAAAATGGACGTGTATGTATTGGTGATCGGACCCGACGGCAAACCTTTGACAACTGATTCATTAAGCTCAGGTACCTTTACCACCCGCGAAGAAGGTGATAAATCATTTACTGCTAAAGTGCCTGTTGATGTAGAAACAGCCAAAAAGAAGAATGTGGAATTTGCCTTTAAGCCAGGCACAAGTTTTCAACAGGGAAATTATACCATACAAATTTATCAAAACGGATTTAAGATTGGCGAAGGAACCCGTTCGTTACGAAAGGGCGGTTTATTCAGCTAGCCGGGTTGATCCGTGCCTTCTATATATATACGGTTTCTAATTAAAAAGAAGATACCCGGAATAGTTCCGGGTAGCTTTTTTTTAATGGGTCAAGTTGTTCTGTTTTTTTACAAGTTGCTATTATACCTGCTCATAATAAATTACATTTTCCTTTCCATAATGGAGTTGGTTTAAGCTGTGTTTCAATTAAATTAAATCCTTTCATCCTGATATTAGGGTGCGTTTTTTTAATATCGTTTAGCCGGAAAATTTTTTATTTTTCTTTAATTGCTTAGGAAGATTTCCAGGTCACCTGGCGATAATTTATTTTCAACTACTAAAAATAAAATTACATTACTTAAGGAACCTTCAATAGATCCGTTGGCAACATTTGTTAAAGTAGATTTAGAATAATCATCCTTTGAAACAGCCGGGTGATACCGGTATATCCTGCCAATTTTTTCTATGGTCACAAAATTTTTACCCACCAGTGTTTTAAGAATTGTGGCTACGGTATTTTTTATGCGGCTGGGTCGAAGGAATGTTTTCTATCACTTCCATCAATAATCCACTCTTTAACTTCCATAATACCTTCATGATCTGTTCTTCCGCCCCCGTTAATGATTTCAGCTCAGCAATTTTTGTAGTTCTACAAAATATTTTTTTTAATTTTTCGCCCGGTTTGATATTTACTTAACTTTTTCCAAAAGATGTTCGTGCGAAACCCATAATTTTATTGCCATGAACCAGTTATTAAAATTTATATGTTTCATTTCTATTTTCATATGCCCGGCGCTCAATCTGCAGGCACAGAAGACTGATAAGAAACTGGAAAAGCAAATCCGTGATTTGCTAAAAGGCTTCCATGGCGATGCAGGTGTATACGTACACAACCTGGAGAATGATAAAACAGTAGCAATAAATGCCGATTCGGTTTTTCCGACCGCAAGCATGGTAAAGATCCCGATCGTAATTGGAATAATGGATAAAATTGAAAAGGGGCAATTACAGTATCACCAGGAATTAACCTACAAAGATTCTCTCCTTTATGAAGGCGTGGATATCCTTGGATCTTTTAAAAATAATGAGAAGATCGAGATGAGTAAAGTGATGATGCTCATGCTTACCATGAGTGATAATACAGCCAGCCTGTGGCTTCAAAGCCTTGCTGGTGGCGGAACCAGGATCAATGAACTGATGGATAGCCTTGGAATGAAGGTAACGAGGGTGAATAGCAGAACGCCGGGCAGGGAAGCCAGCAGAAATCAGTATGGCTGGGGCCAGGCATCACCCTGCGAAATGGCAACATTAATGGAGAAAATTGTAAAGGGAGAAGTAATAAATAAAAATGCAAGCGCTAAAATAGTACGCCTGTTAGGAAGAAATTATTGGGATGAAGAAGCTATATCACAAGTTCCAGGTGATGTTTTTGTAGCCAGTAAAAGCGGTGCGGTGGATGCCTGCAGAAATGAAGTATTATTCGTAAATGGTAAACACTGCGCTTATATTTTTTGCATTTGTACCAATAATAATAAAGATCAAAGCTGGAATGAAAATAATGAAGCCTGGCAACTTACAAGAAAATTATCCCGACTTTTATGGGAAAGATATCATTAGAAAAAGGCTTTCACTCCGACATCAATACAATGCCTGCCGTTTGACATCGGATGCCTGATTTTTTTATGCCTGGTTTTTTCACACCCATGGTTGCGATTTAAGGTAAACAACTCATCGTTATTGTGGATCCACGATTCGATTTGTCAAATTTTTCAAAACCATCCAGACTATTACAGTTCCCGGCTTTTAATAAAGCTGTTTTTTGCTCAGTTGTTTTCGTTGTTATTTTGAATAAAATAGTTTGATCTGTTAGCTATTGGGCGCTACTGTGGAAATGCGAAATCGTTGGTGGAACAATATTCTCCAAAAATCGATTCATGTTTAACAAATTCATTCCGGTAGCCTCAAATAAAACAGCACCGCGATTACTTCTTATAATGACCGGCCATTGGAAAAGCGAATATTAATCAAAGTTATTGCAGAAGCATCCCTTCAAAGAAAAAGTGTTGCTTCGATTAAGTACCTGCCTGTAAATTAATGCGTTAATTACCCTCACCCGTCCGTTATTTAACGGATCATTTTACCGCTACTTATTTCACCGTTTCTGTCTAATTATCCATTGACCACAACGCCCTCCTGTTTTAATCTTGTGTTATGTTTTTCTTAATTGAATGAAACCGGGTAACATAAAAAAGACACAAATAATTGGTTAACACCATTAATAAAATAAAAAAGTTGTTTCCTTCCAACAGGTTTAATTCGATATATAATGAGAAATAATAATACCAGTAAATTTTAAGTTTATAAAAAAATACAAAATGCGACAATCATTTATCCTTATCATCCTTTTAGTTTCAAAGTCACTACAGGCCCAGCCTTTCCTTTCTATTAAAGGCACAACCGAAGGCGCAGGCACTTCGATAGGGTACCTGGAAAGCGTATCTGGCATTGGAATTACTGCAGGATACAATATACCGGTATTAAAAACGAGTTTACCGGCTATCCTATATATTTCTATGGGCAAACAGTTTCTGTTGAGCCACCGGGAAAAGGATAATTTAAGCTTAACCCTGTCCATTGGGTATGCGCATTATTCTGTAAAAGATTTTTCAAATTATGATAAAGATTATGAACACGGAGAAATTATACAGATAAAGAAAGTTAAGCCAATATATGGGTTGGAATTAGGAAAAGACTGGTATCTGGGCCGCTTATTTTTAAGCGCGGACTATTGTGGTGGCGCTATCTTTGGTGCTGGCGTAAAAGGATATTTCAGGTAGGCTGTTTAAAAATTATATTTGCAATATTTGTAAATAAATGTGGCCATACCCACCTCAGTTATAAAATCTCCGGATGACCGGGAAGACTCAACACCCACCCTCTAAGAAGGTGGGTTGAAAACATCGGGCAAAGCCCACCTAAAAAACCAGCGAAGATTTACAAATACAAAATATTTTAAGAAGGCATTTTATAAAAAAATTCAGGCAAAGTCACCGGAACATTACTATCTGCAAGCAGGTGGTTTTTCAAGGACAAATAAATAACCGGTGATAAATCTACAGGCATTTTTTAACATTCAAATTTAGATCACGTATATATTTTTGAAGGATCAACAATCAATAGCAATTGAGGCGGGATAAAATAATATATTTTTATAAAGATTAATCCACCATTAACCAGGTTTGGAGTGAGGATCAAAGAACTTCGCACCAGGTGAAATATGACCCAGCATAAAACTGGCGCTCTTATCTGTTCCCGAAAAATCAAGAATACCAGTAATAGAATCCGGGCAAAAAAATTCAAGCATTCGTACATTGTATAAAATAACTAGTGTCTGCAAGAAAACTATGAAAACCTTTACAGATAAGGACCACGGAGATTAT
>JBDTVX010000073.1:0-16869 GCA_040007015.1 Ferruginibacter sp.
AAATGGTACGGGTTTTAGGATAAAAATTATTATAATCAATACCCGGCGCCACGCCGCCCTGGTTTATTTCCGGATCTATTCCTTTATATTTTGTAATCGTAAATAAATTATTTACGGAGGTATATATCCTTATATTATTTATGTATTTAACGGACTTTTTTATATTGTATGCCAGTGTAGCATTGTCTAAGCGTACATAGGCCCCACTTTCGATATACCGGTCAGAATAAAAAGAATTTTTATTGTCATTAATCTTATCGCTGCCCGCGGTCACCAGTATATTATTGGATGTTGCCGCCGTTACATAAGACAGATCAGCACGGGTGGCATTAAATATTTTGTTACCGGTTACACCCCTGAAAAATAAATTGAGATCAAACTTTTTATACCTAAGTGTATTGCTCCATCCCAATAATATTTTTGGCTGCGCATCACCCAGGTAAAAATAATCTGTGCCAATACCTGGTGTTGTAGCACCGGTTGTTATTGTTCCATCTCTTTTATAAAACTGGGAAACACCATTGGCGTCCTTCCCTGCATACCTGAGCGTAAAAAACTGGCCAAGGGGATAGCCCACTTTTAATAATTGCAGTGTTGCATTGGTTTGACCTGGCCCCTCGGGATCGGAATAGCGAACCGAATCGCCATTTGACAATGGCCCCTGTAAACTGGTAATTAAATTTTTATTATGCGCCAGGTTTAAACTGGTTGTCCAGGTGAAGTTATTATTGCTAACCGGCGTTATATTTAAACTTAATTCTATCCCTTTATTTTTAATACTGCCCCCATTTGCCCATAGCCTTCCACCGGGTACAAGTGCGGGTGAAACTGCATAATTAAAAAGCATTCCCGTGGTATTTTTTTCATACCAGTCTATTGATCCGCTCAATTTCCCTTTCAGCAAGGTGAAATCAAGGCCCAAATTGGTAGTGGCTGTTTTTTCCCATTTTAAATCGGGGTTTGATCCCTGGATGGGGCCATAGGCCGCTGCCTGTACCCCATTGTCATAATAGGTACCCGTAATTC
This sequence comes from Ferruginibacter sp., assembly GCA_040007015.1. Lineage (GTDB taxonomy): Bacteria > Bacteroidota > Bacteroidia > Chitinophagales > Chitinophagaceae > Ferruginibacter. The sequence goes on from JBDTVX010000073.1 coordinate 1,027, forward strand.
CAAAGACCAGCTTACTGGTAAAGGCGCCAATGCCCTGAGAGTTACCGGTAACACCATAACTTCCCCTTAATTTTAAATCGGTGAAGATAGATTGTGATTGCATAAATTCTTCCTGGCCAATTCTCCATGCTGCACCAACAGCGGGAAAATAACCCCAGTGATTATTGTCGCCAAAAACCGAACTGCCATCCCTGCGGACAGAACCCTGCAAAAGGTATTTGTCTTTGAAATTGTAATTCAATCTTGCGAAATCAGAGATCAGGCGGGTTTGCCCATAAGTGAGGTCCGATCCTAAATTGATCCTGTAGGAAGAAACGGCGTATGGATTGCCAAGGACGAGGTTGTTATACCCTATATTATCAGTTGGGAAATTAGTGCTGGAAGTCTGGAAGCCTTCACCATAGGTATTTTCCTGCCATGAATAACCCAATACTACATTAACGGAATGATCAGCGATCTTTTTATTCCATGTCAGAAATGATTCGATTGTTTTAGTAGTATTTTGAAACGTGTTTCTGAGCGCCGAGCCATTGGTACCAAATAATGTCCCGATAAGAGTATGGGCTATCCCAATACCGGGATCGGGATTATTATAAAAGTTAGAGGTAGGATACTTACCAAAATAACTGCTGTAATACTCTCCGTGCAGGGAGGTTATTTTTTGATAGGCCAGGTTTACATTATAAGTAAATCCCAGGGGCAAATTTACCTCGGCGGTAAACCCTCCTATCAGGGTATTGTATTTGGAATTATCCTGGGCGTTACCAGTGATTGCCAGGGGATTAAAATAACCCGTAGTATTTAAATTTTCAAAATAAGTGCCATCCTCATTTTTAACCGGTGATACAGGCAGGTGCTTTGCTGCCTGTAATAGCACGATATTCTGCAATGGAACATAAGTGGCATTACTACTGGAGTTAGAAACATTTAAACCAAATTTCACTTTATCATTTAACGCATATTGCTCTACATTCAGACGCGCAATTACACGTTTTAACCTGCTGTCGCCAAGAATGCCTTCCTTATCAATATAGTTAAGGCTGGCGCTATAGGTACTATGATCACCGCCCCCGCTAAAAGACAGGTTATGGTTATGGGACAGCGCAGAAGATCTTTGAATGGCGCTTTGCCAGTCGGTAGTAGCTCCCAGGTTATCATTCGGGGAAAATGCGGCGTTATTTGCAGCAATATATTCGGTTAATTGAGCGGCATTCATAAGGTTGAGATTATTGCTTACTTTTTCATATCCCACATACCCGTTATACGCCGTTTGAACCTGGCCCTTCCTGCCTCTTTTTGTCGTTACCATTATTACGCCGCTTGCGGCCCTGTTTCCATAAATAGCAGTAGCCGCAGCGTCTTTTAATACATCGATGGAAGCAATATCATCCGGGGCTACCGCTGATATATCGGCACCGGGAACCCCATCTATAACATAGAACGGCGCACCGGGGCTGTTAACAGTTGACGCACCCCTTAATATAACAGCAGCGGGCTTGTTGGGATCGCCGCTTGCGGTAATATTTAAACCGGCTACTTTACCCTGGAGCAATTGCCCTACATCACTAATGGCCCCACGGTTAAGATCCTCCGGTTTGATGGTCGTTATTGCACTTGATAAAGTTTTCCTGGAACTCTTGCCATAGCCCACCACCACTACATCCGTCATCGCAATACTGGTCCCGGTCATTTCAACTTTATAGAAAGTTTCACGGGTAACCAATAACTCTTTTTTAACAAAGGAAACAGCACTGAATACGAGTATATCTCCCTCGTTCGCGGTTGTTGCGAATGAACCGTCGCCAACGGTGGCAGTAGCCTTTTTTGTCCCTTTTACTGATACAGTTACCCCGGAAAGAGGAACCCCCGAGTTATCTGTTACCGTTCCCGTTATTTTTTGTTGGTTTTGAGCTATCAGCGCGCTGAATGGGTAAATGATCAATAGAAGTAGTATGGAAAGCCAACTACATTTTAAAAGCGTTAATTTTGGGTTTGCCATGATTTTTGATTTACTAATTTTAAAAATTGGCCGGTTTAAACATATTTATGCCCGGGTATTAATAATTGTCTAATGTACAATTATATGGTAATCCATAAAAAATCCCCATAATAAAATAAGGGTGTTTTTTATTTAAAACTTTAAGGTTTTGGGCAAATATTTTGCTACCAGGTCTTCGTAATATGGCTTTAGTTCTTTCCAGTCAGGCGGGGTTGGATTTTTGGAATACAGGTCGTATGGATTAAAGAGGTCTACCCATTTAAACATTTCCTGGTCGTGTTGATCCATCAGGTGACCGTATGCATGTTCGCGGTGTTGTGCATAGAAGGAATGATACCGCAGCATATACAGACCAGGTTCGGGCAGATGGTCTTTGGCCATCTGGTACACATATTCATCATGGCCCCAGCTCAGGTGAACATTGTTCAAACCGCAATTGGGTGAATATATACCATACTTTGTATTAAAGCGCTCATCGTTAAAATCAGGATTTTCTTTAAAAAATTCAGGATACACTATTTTGTCAGAAAATGCGCAACCAACAGGGAAGGTATCTCCTACCACCGCCCATTGCGGCTCACCAAACAGGCACAATACTTTTCCCATATCATGCACCAGGCCTACCATTACCATCCAGTCGGGGTGGCCATCGCGGCGAATTGCCTCGGAGGTTTGCAGCAGGTGTTGAAACTGGTCAAGGTTGGTATCAGGATCAGAATCATCCACCAGCTGGTTTAAAAATTGGAAAGCATCCCAAACGGGCATCTCCTGTTTATCGAATTTAAGATAATTGGCTTTTTTATCCAATACAAAATCATAGTGCTGATAGGTATGATTGAGCCTGTAAAACTCGCGTACCGTATCCCTTTCAGGGCTTTCGTAATTACGGTATGCTTCCGTAGATTTATCACTGGCAATGGATGCAGGATCAGGATAGCGATCCAATACATCCTCTTCCCATACATCCAAACTTGACAAAGGATTGATTTCGGTTTGATCCAAATTAACTAGAGGGGTCATATTAGCAACAGTTTAGGTTCGTACCGCTAAAGTGAGCATTTTATTGATGGTTTCGTAACTTAACGCCGGGTTTATTTACGAAACCGTTTTCGTATAATTCATAAATTTTGTGTAGCTTTCTCATATGGATGACCCAAAAGAATAATTCGGCTGATGAACAAGCTTACGATAAAGATGTTGGCCAAGGAACTCGGACTTTCCGTTTCTACTATTTCAAAGGCGATCAGGGATAGCCATGAGATCAGCGATAAAACAAAACAAAGGGTGAATGAGCTGGTTGAAAAACTCAACTATGTACCCAACCCTTACGCCAGCAGTTTGCGAAGAAGGAACAGTAAAACGATCGGTGTGGTAATTCCTGAAGTGGTGGATAGTTTTTTTGCACAGGCTATCAATGGTATTGAATCGATCGCCCAGGAGAAAGGTTATCACGTGCTGATCTATTTAACGCATGAAAGTTTTGAAAAGGAAAAAACGATCCTGAAGGATTTTGAAAGTGGCAGGGTTGATGGAGTATTGATGTCCGTTTCAAGAGAAACCACGCAAGGCGGCCATATGGAAGCGCTGATGAAAAAGGGAGTGCCGTTGGTATTTTTCGACCGGGTATTGGATGAAATTGAAACATCAAAAATAATCACCAACGATTATGAAAGCGCTTACCTGGCAACCGAACACCTGGTCAAAAAAGGATGCAAACAAATTCTTTTTTTATCGTTTTCAAACATACTGTCCATTTCCCGGAAACGATTGAACGGATATAAAAATGCCTTATTGGCGAATGGGTTAGAAGTGATGGAGAAAAACATCCTCACTTTCAATAATGATTCCAAAAGGGATTATTTATTGTTAAAGAAAAAATTAAGATCATCTAAAAGGACGGATGGTATCCTGGCCTCCGTTGAAAAACTGGCGATTACCATCTACCAGGCTTGTGAAGACTTACGGTTAAGCATACCCGAAGATATACAAGTGATCAGCTTTTCCAATTTAGAGACCGCTTCTTTTTTAAATCCCCCGCTTACCACTATCGCGCAGCCTGCATTTGAAATAGGTAAAACAGCCGCATCTATGCTGGTAAAGGCGCTGGGAAGAAAAAAATTTGAAATACAGAAAGAAGAGATCATCATTCCTTCCACTTTGGTGATGCGAAAGTCTACCAGGGTCTAGTAATATTTTTGCCCGCCTGCATTTTTTTTCAATTAAGCAATGTTGTGCCACTCCCCTGTACCACATACCATTTGCCACCTTTACCAGTTTGGAATGTAGACACATTCATTTTGCCTGGCCTCTCCCTCAGTCATTTCATATATCGTTCGGAACGAATTGAATGCGTGTGTTTTTTGCTACCCATGTCTCTTCCCCAGGAGGACGAATTGAAACTTGAATTACATTAAGCATCCGGTCAGTCAAGACGTCTGGCCGGATATTGCACTTTGTTGCTTTTGATGAATAAACGCTGCGGTAAAAAAAAGATTTTGAAATGCTTATTAATAGCGCTGCAAAAAGAATACTGATGGATTATGGTACCATCGTATACGCGCCGGGCATAAAAGATTATGCCATCCTGCAAACCAATGAGAGTAAATACTTGGTAAAGGATCCATCACAATTTTTGAGGATTTTTTGCCGGTGATTTTTTTATGCGGGGGCATAAATCCATTGTGGTAGCCAGGGACAGGATCAAACTGGTACATAAAAATAAAATTGAAATCGATCATATATTCATCCCGGCAGGCCGGCATTTTAAAAACGTAGGGGCCGGGATTGCCCCTGCCCGGATTCCCTATCGTGATTACTTATCGTGGCGCATCCTGTTTCCGGACACCCGCAATGGGCTCCCACATTGTTCAAATTGAATGCCTTGCCAACATCTGCATTCAGGTTACAAAAATTTCAATACCTGATCCCCCATCGCTTCCGTGCCTAAAATTTTATCCGCGGGTGTATTTGCATCCGCAATATCACGGGTACGGTAACCCGCTTTTAGAACCTGGTCCACGGCGTTGATCACCAGGTCCGATTCTTCCTTCATGCCAAATGAAATATCCAGCAATAAAGCAGCCGAAAGAATAGATGCCAGCGGATTTGCAACTCCCTTGCCTGTAATATCATGGGCCGAACCGTGGATAGGCTCGTAAACCCCTGTGCCGTCGCCAATAGACGCGGATGCCAGCATGCCCATGGAACCGGCGATCTGCGAAGCTTCATCGGTTAAAATATCGCCAAACAGGTTGGCCGTTACTACCACATCAAAACGGCATGGATCTTTTATTAACAACATGGCCGTGGCATCCACAAACTGGTATTCCACTTCCACATCTGTATATTCCAATGCTAATTTTTGAATCTCCTCGCGCCACAGGCGGCTGGTTTCTAAAACATTCGCTTTATCAACCGAACATAATTTTTTACGCCTGGTTCTGGCCGCTTCAAATGCTTTCCGGCCAATCCGCTCTACCTCGTACCGGCTGTATTCGGCCACATCATAGGCTGTATTGCCATCGTTTTTCCGGCCTTTTTCTCCAAAATAAATATCACCGGTGAGTTCCCTGAAAAATAAAATATCGGCGCCTTTTAGAATTTCGGGTTTGATACTGGATGCACTCAATAATTCATCAAATAATTTGATTGGGCGAAGGTTTGCATACAACCCCAATTCTTTTCTCATCCTTAGCAAACCCTGCTCGGGACGCACTTTAGCAGAAGGATCATTGTCGTATTTCGGATGACCGACCGCACCAAAAAGTACCGCATCGGATCTTTTCATTTTTTCCAATGATTCTTCCGGCAACGGGTTACCCGTGGCTTCAATGGCCACATGGCCAATTAAGGCTTCATCGTATGTAAATTCATGGCCAAATTTAGCCGCTATTTTATCCAGTACTTTTTTTCCAACTGCCGTTACTTCCTGCCCTATTCCATCTCCGGGAACGATGAGTATGTTTTTTTTTGCCATTGCTTCTTTTTAATTGGATGGTTTATTTATTAGAAATTATAAAAGATGAATCAAAAAATAATACAGGCTGCGCAAATCCGGCCACGTTGCCCGTTGATTCAAAATTACAAGAGCTCCGCCGTGGCGGGGACGATGCTGCCTTGAAAAACTTCTGCCCGGACCAACGAATTTTTTTTAATAAGCTTCTTCGAAGCTTTTTTTGCTGCCACTAATTACACCTGCCGACTAGTCATTCAGGCAGGAATTTGCACGAATAAATACCTTAAAAGATTCGTGAATATTCGTGCATTCGTGGCAACAACCTTTTAAATAATATTCAACATTTTTTCTGTGGCTTTTATAGCGGCTACCGTTTGATCGCTGTCGAGGCCACGGGTCTTAAATTCTTTGCCATTATGAAGCCAGGTGATGACCGTTTCACATAGCGCATCCGACTGCCCGCCTGGTGGAATGCGAACCGTATAATCTACCAGTACCGGTAATGCGCTCTTCTTTTGCTTATATATTTTTGCCAGGGCATTTACAAAAGCATCGTACTGGCCGTCGCCCTGGGCGTGCTCTTCAAACGATTCGCCATCGATGCAAATATTTAGTGTAACCGATGGCCTTAGATTTTTTGAATGTGTCAACACATAATTTTTTATCTGCACTTTCTGCTCAATGCTGTTGCTATCCAGTATATCGGAAATAATATAAGGCAGATCCGCCTGTGTAACCATTTCCTTGCGATCACCCAGTTCAATCACGCGTTGCGTAACTTTCTTCAGATCTTCATCGGACAACTGTATGCCCAATTGCTGCAAATTATTGTCTATATTGGCTTTGCCACTTGTTTTTCCCAACGCATACTTACGCTGGCGGCCAAATCTTTCGGGCATCAGGTCGTTGTAATAAAGATTATTCTTTTTATCACCATCTGCATGGATACCCGCAGTTTGTGTAAATACATTTTCTCCCACCACAGGTTTGTTGCCTGATATCCTGAATCCCGAAAAAGTTTCCACCAGTTTGCTTACCGTGTACAATGATTTTTCAACAACAGCGGTTTTTACATCGGGCATAAAATCATTTAGTACCGCTATAGCGCTTGCCAAAGGGGCATTGCCCGCTCTTTCGCCCATTCCGTTAACAGTGAGATGCAAACCGTGCGCACCGGCTTTAACAGCCTCCAATACATTCGCAATGCTAAGATCATAATCGTTGTGCGCATGAAAATCGAAATGCAAATGAGGATAACGGTTTACCAGTTCGGATATATATTCAAATGTTTCGGAAGGGATCAAAACCCCCAGTGTATCCGGCAATAAAACGCGTTTGATGGGCAGGCGCTGCAAAAAATCGATGTATTGTAAAACATACTCTTTTGAATTACGCATTCCATTACTCCAGTCTTCGAGGTAGATATTGCATTGTAAGCCTTTTTGAGCAGCCAATTCTATTACGGCTGCTATTTCCGCGAAATGCTCTTCAGGTTTTTTTTTCAGTTGATGTGTAAGGTGATTTAACGATCCTTTGGTAAGCAGGTTCATTACCTGCGCGCCCGATTCCAGCATCCAGTTGACAGATGTTTCCCCGTCTACAAAAGTGAGTACTTCCACCCTGTCTATAAATCCATTTTCCCTGGCCCAGTCCGTTATTTTTTTTACCGCCTCGAACTCACCTTCCGATACACGGGCAGAAGCGATCTCTATTCTGTCCACTTTCAATTCAGTCAGTAAAAGCCGGGCAATGGTTAACTTTTCGGAAGCGGAAAATGAAACGCCACTGGTTTGCTCTCCGTCGCGGAGCGTTGTATCCATTATTTCAATATATCGGGGAGTTTTTTTCAATGCGTGCAGCGAAGCTGTTTATTTTAAGAATGATGAGAATGTGAATGTGTATATGTGAATGGCCCTATATCGCATGGGCATCGGCAAAAGAGATGATATCCGGTTTCATGGCCTGCAAATAATCGATATCGTCAAAACCGTTTAACAGGTTGTGCTTTTTATAGCCGTTAATATGGAATGATTCCTTTTCGCCTGTGGCAAGGATGGTAATGGTTTGTTCGGGTAAACTAACCTGGAACCGGGTATTGGGATCCGCTTCAACGGAAGAGAATATTTTTTCTAAAAACACCGTGCTCACCTGCACAGGCAGGATGCCCATATTGATCGCATTATTTTTAAAAATATCCGCAAAAAAACTAGACACAACACACCTGAATCCATAATCATAAATGGCCCAGGCGGCATGTTCGCGGCTGCTGCCGCTTCCAAAATTGGTACCGCCAACAAGTATTTTGCCCGAATAGATAGGATTATTTAAAATAAATTCCTGCTGCGGTGAATCATCGGCATTATAACGCCAATCGCGGAAAAGATTATCGCCAAAGCCTTCCCGTGTGGTTGCCTTCAAAAAGCGCGCTGGTATGATCTGGTCTGTATCCACGTTTTCAATAGGCAAAGGAACCGCGGTACTTGTGAGCACATTAAATTTATCGTAAGCCATAAGTTAATTGATAATTGATAATTGATTGATCTAAATACTCAGTACTCAGTACTCAGTACTAAGTACTCAGTACTGAGTACCCCGACCCCTACATCAAATCCCTCGGGTCGGTTACATAGCCCGTAACAGCAGCAGCAGCGGCTACCAGCGGGCTTGCCAGTAATGTACGGCTACCGGGCCCCTGCCTCCCTTCAAAGTTGCGGTTGCTGGTGCTTACCGCATATTTCCCTGCAGGCACCTTATCATCATTCATTGCCAGGCATGCCGAACAACCGGGCTGGCGCAAAAGAAAACCTGCTTCCGTTAAAATATCCAAAATGCCTTCCTTCTTTATTTGTTCTTCAACAATGTGAGAACCGGGCACCACCCAGGCGGTAACATGCTCTGCCTTTTTACGTCCTTTAATGATAGAAGCGAATGCCCTGAAATCTTCAATACGGCCATTGGTGCAACTGCCGATGAATACAAAATCCACTTTTTTACCGATCATTTGATCCTCTTCGTGAAAGCCCATGTATTTAAGTGATTTCTCGTAGGTAGCGGCACCGCCTTTTAGGTCGACTCCCTTTGGAATTGACCTGGAAATCCCCATGCCCATGCCGGGGTTGGTGCCATAGGTGATCATGGGTTCAATGTCTTCCGCATTAAAATTATATTCTTTATCAAATTCAGCGCCTTCATCCGTCTTCAGCGTTTTCCAGTAAGCCAGCGCTTTATCCCATGCTGCACCTTTTGGGGCCAGCTCACGTCCGTTGATATAAGAGAAAGTAGTTTCATCCGGCGCGATCATTCCACCGCGTGCACCCATTTCAATGCTCATATTACAAACTGTCATCCGGCCCTCCATGCTCATTTTTTCAAATACATCGCCCGCATATTCCACAAAATACCCGGTGGCGCCGGCAGTAGTAAGTTTTGAAATAACATAGAGTGTTACATCCTTTGGAGTAACCGCTTTGCCAAGGGCGCCGTTTACGTTTATGCGCATTTTCAACGGCTTTGGCTGCATGATACATTGAGACGATAAAACCATCTCTACTTCAGATGTGCCTATTCCAAAAGCAATGGCGCCAAATGCACCATGCGTGGAAGTATGGGAATCGCCGCAAACGATCGTCATTCCAGGAAGGGTAATGCCATTTTCGGGACCTACTACATGAACAATACCATTTTTAGGATTACCCAGGCCCCAATGTGAAATACCATGCCTGGCTGAGTTCTGCTCAAGGGCCCTTAACTGGTTGGCAGATAATGGATCCTGAACCGGCAGATGTTGATTGATGGTAGGTGTATTGTGATCGGCCGTTGCAAAGGTGTGTTCGGGAAACATCACTTTTATTCCCCTATTCTCCAGTCCTAAAAAAGCAACCGGGCTGGTAACTTCATGAATAAAATGCCTGTCAATAAAGAATACATCAGGGCCGTCCTCAATTTTCCTTACAACATGTGCATCCCACACTTTATCAAATAATGTACTCGCCATATTAAATCATTTTAAAGTTGAATTATTTTGCAAATATCCATCGTAATTAGGAAAAAAAAAATTTAAAAAAATCAGTCAATCTCTTTTGCAGTTGAATAAATGCCTTCAAAATGATGGTTGATCATCAGTCGTTGGTCGTTGATAGTTGGTGGCTGATCGTTGACGGTTGATCGCTTATCAAACCCTTAAAAACAACTTTTTCCGGTACATAAAATACAGGAAGGCCCATTTTACCATCACAAAACAAATAGCCAGTACCACTGCGGAAAAAGGATTACCGGCCAGCTGCCCTAACCATTGAAAAAATGCATTGGTGGTATATTGCCAGTTAATAAACTTGCCGGACATATAAATTAAAATGGAATTCATGCCAATGACCCTGAAAAAGAAGGCCCATTTTATATACCCTAACACATCTATGATATAATAAAACAGTGCCAGCAGGAGTAAACTGATCCCTCCGACAGTCAATACAAAAGAACTTGTCCAAAGATTTTTATTAATTGGAAAATCAAGGTTCCAGACCAGGGCAAGCCCGATAAAAACAATGCCGGCGATAGCCAGCGTCAACGCTTTTTTTTGTCCGACTGTGCTTGCATTTTTAATATAAGTGCCAGCCAGTATGCCGAGCAGCCCGGTGCTTATTGCAGGAATCGTGGAGATCAGTCCTTCAGGATCGTGAACACCCAAATACAGCCTTCCGGGAAGGATGCTGCGATCAAGATAAGAAGCAAAATTACCCATCATTGACAGATCACCCCTGGGGAAACCGGGCGCTGAATTAAATTTCAGCAAAAGCCAGTAACCAATCAGCAACGAGCAGAACCATATTATTTGAGCACGCTGCTTTGAATAAATGTAAATAATATTTGCAAACATATAAGCCAGGCCTATCCTGCCTAAAACGCTTCCGAAACGCATTTCAGAAATAGCTCGCAACTGCAATCCATTGTTTGCAATAATACCCAGGATCACTAATATCATGGCCCTTCTGACCACCTTCAATAATACCTGTTTTTTACTTTTCCCATTTAACAATTCATGACCTACAGAATAAGGTGTGGCAACACCTGCAATAAAAAGAAAAAGTGGAAAAATAAGATCATAAAAATGAAAACCATTCCAGTCAGGATGTATAAACTGATTGGCGATAGTTGTCCAAAACGGTGAGCCGGTTGCCCGGGCAAGACTGTGAAAAATTTCTTCGGCACCCATTATCCAAAACATATCAAAACCACGAAGTGCATCGAGGGTATGAAGACGTTTCCTGGGAATTTTAGTTGTTAAACGTGTTATGTTTTCTTCACTGGAAGAATCAACCGGAGTTGAAACCGGTGCTGCAGTAAAAGGTGAGTCTTGTTTCAAAATATTGGTAGTTAAAAAATGATACCAAATATACTTGTTTCGGTTTACTGTTTATTGTTTTCTCTTTTCCAAGTTAAAGATTACCAGCCATAAATTAGTGTTTGATAGATATCCCTGTCCACACCGGCACGGCATCCCGTCAGTAAGACGTGCTTCATCCTTATAAAATTCCATATATTCATGAAGCGATCGGTACGGTTGCATCAAATAATAAATTCATACACATGAAATTACTTTTTTTACCATTGCTTTTTTTATCGCAATTAATATTTGCACAAAAAATAAATGCTTCGGCAAATAAAAATGCTGTGCTGGCGTCTGTTGAAAAACATCAGCAGGAATTAATTCAGCTCAGCAACCAGGTATGGGGCTTTGCAGAAACAGCCATGAGGGAAACCAAATCTTCAAAATTGCTGGCCGATTATGCCGAAGCGCAGGGATTTAAAGTAACCAGGGGCGTGGCATCCATTCCTACTGCTTTTATTGCTGAATTTGGCAGTGGCAAACCGATCATTGGGGTATTGGGTGAGTTTGATGCATTACCCGGACTTTCCCAAAAAGCACAACCTACCAAAGAAGCGCTGGTATCCGGGGCGCCGGGACATGGCTGCGGACACAATATGTTTGGTGCAGGAAGCCTGGGTGCGGCATTGTCAATAAAAGAACTGATAGCTGCCGGCAAATTAAAAGGTACCATCCGCTTCTATGGCACCCCGGCTGAGGAGGACCTTGCGGGCAAAGTATATATGGCCAGGGAAGGGCTATTTAACGACCTGGATGTATGCCTCGACTGGCATCCCGATTATGAGATCAAAGCAAATATGCAAAGTTCACAGGCGGTAACAGATTATACTATTTCATTTAAAGGAAAAAGCGCGCATGCTGCTGCTGATCCATGGAATGGCCGCAGCGCTTTGGATGCTGCGGAATTATTTAATGTCGGTATAAATTTTATGAGGGAACATGTAAAGCCCAGTGTGCGGATGCACTATGTATATACCAAAGCAGGCAAGGTACCCAATGTAATCCCGGACGAAGCAAGTGTTTGGCTATGGATTCGGGATTCCAAACGAAGCGGCGTAGTGGAAGTGAGTGAACGTATGAAAGATATCGCAAAAGGTGCAGCGCTGATGGCAGGTGTGGCATATGATATAAAATTAAACAATGGCCTGTATGAATTATTGATAAACGAAACCGGCGCCAAAGCTTTGCAAACCAATATGAATTGGGTAGGACCTGTTAAATATACAAAGGACGAACTTGCTTTTGCCGACACGATCATGAAGGAATACGGGCTGGAGGCAAAAGGTATCGATGGAAATATTAAGCCACTGGAAACAACAAAAGAAGATCCTGTGGGCGGGTCTACCGATGTAGGTGATGTAAGTTATATTGTTCCGGAAATTACTTTACTGGCTACCACGGCCCCTTATGAATCCCCCTGGCACTCATGGGTGGTAGTGGCATGCGGAGGTATGAGCATCGGGCATAAAGGAATGTTATTTTCATCAAAGGCATTGGGCACTACCATGGTTGACCTGTTTGAAAACGAGCAATTGCGAAAGGATATAAAAGAAGAATTTTTAAAAAGAAAAGGAAAGGAAGTTTGGAAAGCGCTGTTACCGGATGGCCCGCCACCTGTGCCAAAAGATTAAATATCTACTGCCGCCGGTAAGTGGATGCTGCATTACTGATATTTGTCTTTGTAGCGAGGCTTACATCGTTCGGTTTGTGGTTAAGGTATCCAACCTGCCAGCCGGGCGGGTTGGATATCTTTTTAAAATAATAGGATTAACCAGATAAGGCACAAAGACATTTCCATTCACATTTGGGTCTGCGAGCAATGACTCGAATTTAAACCAGTAACTGCATAAGCAGAATCTTTTGGATCGGTCACGGCGAAGCCGGGATTCAAAAAATGAGTAGGAAATTTTTTGAAAGATGCAGCAGCTGCGTTGCAGTTACGCAGCCCCGCCCCCGTCCGACCAGGGGCATCCGGGCGGAGGCTGGGGACAAAAGCATTGAATAAAAAGAGAAATTAAATAAAGAAAGGCTTTTGCTCCTTATCTGGATAATCCTATTAAATAAATATCAATAACCCCAGCCCTTCATGATTTCAAAATCTTCTTTCGAACAATCCAGCGGTGTTTTTCCCTGGTAAGATTCCTGCTCGATGATAAAATCTGTTGTACCTCCGGATTTCCTGGCAAGGTCCACTATTTCTTTTACAGGCAAAATACCTTTACCCAGCACAGTGCTTTCATAAGCATCATCCATTTCCCCTTTGTCCTTCGCTTTGATCTCATCCTTTACATGCATGCTTTCAAATCTTCCGGGGTATTTTTTCAGTAGCTCCAGCGCCCTGCCACCAGCACCATACATGTTCCCGATATCCATTTGCTGAACCACCAATGCAGGATCAGTGTGTTCCAGTATGATATCATATATCTTCTTACCATTGAGCGAAAATTTAAATTCAAAATCATGATTGTGGTATCCAAATTTCATCCCAGATTTTTTACAAAGCTCACCGGATTTATTGAACACATCGAGAAAGCCAACAAGACCGTCATAATCTTTGCGAAGGTTATCATTGAGCCATGGGCTTATTACAAATTTCTGACCTGCCGTTGCGGCATCTTCCACCGTTTGCTTCCATGCATCAGTAAAATCATTGGTTGTTTTATCCCAATGGTTATCAGACATTACCGTATGGCCGCTGGGCATTTTTAAACCAAGCCCCTCCAAAACTTTTTTAAATTCGGATGCGCTGTACCCATAAAATTTCCGGTCGATATAATTAGCGTGTTCCACATTTTTGTAACCCATTGCCGCTATTTGTTTTAATGTTCCCATTGGGTCTTTTGTCATTTCAGCCCGAACGGAATATAATTGAATACCCAATATAGTCCCGGCTGCATTTTCAGTTGCAAAAATACTGTTCGGGAGAAACATGGTTCCTGCAATTGACAGGGAACTGCTTACGAGAAATTTCCTTCTTGATAGTTGCATTTTTTTGTAGATTTTAATGTAAGAAATAAATATTATTTAGAAACCCCTATTGATTACTCATCCCTTATTATTCTTTATTCATTATTTACCTTCCTTCACTTTCATATTTTCAGCATCCCAGTGAATTATTTTCTTTTCAAAATAACTTTCATTACAAGCCAGGCAGGGAGCGGCTGCCCTGAAACCAAATACGGCATCTTCCACTACCGGCTTGCCGGTTCTTACACTATCATAAAAATTTGTGTGGTGCTGCAGATGTTCATCAAAGTCCCGCGGCTCTTTGTAAACGATATCAGGTTTTGTTGGTCTTTTTTGGTCTTCAGGAGAGTAACGCTGGTTATATTGTTGTACCAATGTGTCCTGCATGGCTTTGGGATAAGTTGTCAATGAATCCCATCCGCCTATGCCGGGGGCTTTGGACATGATGCTATGATGCACTGTCAACCCTTCCCCATTTATATCAATGGTACCTTCATCACCCACAAACCGAATGACTTCCGAACCACCAGTTCCACTTACAAAGTTTACCTGCAGTGTTAGCTGAAATGCAGAGTGTTCGGACGTTTCGGGGTATTGCATAATGCCGGTCATTACATCGGGAACATTGCGCCCGTCTTTCCAATAGCATAACTGACCGGAAGAAAATATCGTACTGGGGCCTTTTGAACCGGTGATGACGTGGGTGCCCGAAAGAAGGTGAACAAACAGGTCGCCAGCCACGCCTGTACCGAACTCACGATAGTTTCGCCACCAGAAAAACTTCTTTGGATCATATGGCATTTTGGGCATCCCGGCAATATACCTGTCCCAGTCAACGGTTTCCGTTGATCCGTCCGTAGGCATTGTATATTCCCAGGCGCCAACAGCATCCTGCCGGTCGTAAATTGCATTTACCATATTGAGCTTGCCTATTTCGCCCGACTTGTAAAGCTCATGCGCTTTTTCGTAAACAAGACTGCTCACCCGCTGGCTTCCTACCTGCATGATCTTATTGCTTGCTTTTTGTGCCGCGATAACTCCTAACCCTTCATTTATAAAATGAACCATTGGCTTCTCGCAATACACGTGTTTTCCTTTTTGGAGCGCTTCTTTGGTGATCCGTGCATGCCAGTGATCGCTTGTTGAAATAATTACGGCATCTATATCTTTCCTTTCTAAAATTTTCCGGTAATCATTGGTCACAAAAAGATCTTTTCCATACAATTCTTTTGCCCGTTCCAATCTGCCGGTATATAGATCGCATACGGCAACCAATTGCACACCCGGAACTTTCAAAGCGGTGTTCACATTGTTATGGCCCATAATCCCCATGCCTATGGCCGCTACATTGATCTGGTCATTTGAAAGGATCTTTTTTTGATATTGAATGATCCGCTCTTCCTTTTTTTCCCCTGCTGCAAAAGCTGCAAGGGTTCCGGCACCAAGAGCAATAGAAGTACCTGTAATTTGTTTAATAAATTTTCTTCGGGAGGAGTGCAGCGTTTTCTTTTGCATCGTTACAATTTTTATAAAAGCTAA
>JBDTVX010000074.1:0-16511 GCA_040007015.1 Ferruginibacter sp.
CTGGTAAGGCTGGTTGAGCCGATTCAAGACCGTGTGATTGTCAGCAGTGGTGCAGATTGGCATCTGCGCAAACTGCGCAAAATGGCGCCGCATCTAGGCCTGGGTTTTGATATTATGCCACTGCGGGGCGAAAATAATATTTGATGCCATAGTATCAACTGGCGTTTTAAAAGGGATGCCAGGCCAATTGATTGTACAATGAAGCGGCTGCAATTTTATATTTATCTCCTTTGATGTTTACATATAAATGGAGCAATTGCCTGCCAGCCGGTATGTTATCCAAATTGTAACCTTCTAAATTGTACGTTCGTATCCCGCCATCAGTGGTAATGAAATGATCAATGATATTTTTTGTATCCGTAACATATTTCTTATCACCGGTCACCTGGGCTAATTTTTCAAAACCAAGCAACACGACCCCCCTTTCATAATTCCCTACAGCGGGCCTTGTTTTTTGCGCATGCTCTGCAGTTTGCCCTTTGGGTATCTGCTTGTCCTGTTCAAGATGGCTCGCATATTTCATTACCACCATTGAATCTTTATAGGTGTTCATAATTGTTTCGGCAAGCTTTACCGCATAATTGGTTTGGGCAAAAACCGGCTGGCTCAAATAAATATAAAGGCGGCAAAAAATAAAATATAATTTTCCCATAAAATGTTTTTATTATTTGTACAAGGTGTAAAAAATTAAAATGCTGTTACCTGGATATTTTCCACGGATAAATAACTTTTACACATAATCCCTTACCCGTTTTTTAAAATACATTATCCACCGCAGGCCTGCTATATTGCTCCTTGCTGTTACTTGTCTTCGGCAAGCCAAAATAGAAATACAAGGTGCGCTTTTTATCACCGGCCAGGTGGTTCAACTCACTTTGCGGGCCATACACTTTTGTATTGGTGGTTAGTCCGGTTGCCAGTTTGGTTCCAATGGGCGGTATACAATCCAGGAAAGAAATATTACCCAGCGGCAATTCAGGATGTGCATTGGAAGCGCTGCTCAATCCATAAAAATCAAAGAGGCGTACGAACAAACCACTATCCCCGGAGGCGATATACAATTTGCCTTCTACGGTGCTCAGCTCCATCCAGCTTATCTCACCATAATAACCCTTGAATTCGGGATAAATATTGGGCGAATAGCCGGTATGCGTATCATTGTAAATATTTTGCCAAACATTTACAGGTGTTCCCTTCATGCGGTTCTTCCATTGCCGGTAAGGCCCCTTGCCCAGCCAGCGGCTGCTTAAAATATAATTTTCCGGGTAGCTGAAACTGATGCCGGCAAAAGGTTCGTCACCTTCGATATTGTATTCGTACTCCAGCGATGTCCACCCGCTTCCATTGATCTTCCATTTGGTATATTTCATGTTACCTGAGTAAGCAAATTCTACCACCTGCTCATTCCCCTCTTTATACGCTTTGCCGGAAACCACCGCTGCATTACCTTTTACCAGCACCGGTCCATTGTTGAATGAAAGCACATAATCGTTGGCGGTATTTTTAGTTGTCACCAGGTTACCGGTCTTTTTATCCAGCACCACGGTTACTTCGCCTCCTGTAATGGCAAATGAGCTATCTGTTTCTTTTAGAGAAGTGCTGTCATTACTCATGTTTACCAAGCCATTCAGCAACGAATTACCGTCTTTTATTTTTGATGTCCACTTATACAATTCCCGGCCAAACTTATCCTTTGTAACCACCACCAACGCATCATAGTCCTTATAGTTTGCCGGCAAATTTATTTTTAAAAAGCCCTGCCTTGCTGGAGCAATATCCGGCGATAAGATTGTTCCTTTTTGTTTTACAATATAACCATCAAAGCGGTCAAACGGTTTGCTAAAATTCACCACGGCCCAATAAAAGCTGCATTGACTGGCATTGGTAAAATGAAAACGGTTATCCAGTTCAACCCGTCCGTCAAAGTTAACGGGAAGCTGTGCCGGCATATTCAAACGTATGGGAGAAAATATTTCCCGCAATGTATAAAAGCTGGCTTCTTTTTCACGGTGTGGGCCCATGATGCCATCATTCGCATTCAGACCGTTAGCATCAATGGCATTGTTCATATCTGTCCGCACCACGGCTTCATCTATCATCGCCCAGATAAAACCGCCGGCCGATCTTTGCGACTTCCAATGCAGGTTCCAGAAATCGTCCATCGCGGCCCCACCCCCGCCATCATCCTGTGAATGCAAAAATTCAGTGGGCATATAGATCAATGAATCATTTAATATTTTTTGCGTGCTGTAATAATCTTCATAATGGTTACAATCAATACCGCTGAACTGGTTGCCCGGCCGGTGATGCGGATGAATGACAGGACGCTTTTGAAAATCCCACTGAAGGAAATCATCGTCGAGTTCTTTGTTTGTGCCACCTTCATTTCCGTTATCCCAAAAAATAATTGAAGGATGATTTAAATCCCGCAACACCAGTTCTTTCACCAATGGTTCGCCTGCCTTTGTTGAATAGGCTTTTTGCCAACCGGCCAATTCATTCAATACATAAATGCCTAAAGAATCACAAAGATGCAGAAACAATTTATCGGGTGGGTAATGACTGCAACGCACCGCATTCATATTCATTTCCTTCAGCAATAATGCATCCTGCAATTGCTGGTCATCGCTTAATGCCCTCGCAGTTTCGGGCCACCAGCAATGGCGGTTGATGCCTTTAAATTTTACCTGAACACCATTAATATACACACCTTGCCCATACCGTACTTCAATCGTTCTGAAACCAAATTTTTCATTCAGCTCATACAATCTTTTACCCGCAGCATCCCGCAATACTATGTTCGCATTGTAAAGCTCAGGGGTTTCCGAGGTCCATGATTTGATATTTTGAACCAGTGTATTAACCAGAGAAAAACTATCTGATTTTGATACGTGCGTTTTTACAGTGGATAATACTTTCCTGTTAGCATCGGTGATGGTAGTAATGATGGTTGCCTTTTGTGTAAGGCCTTTTGTCCAGGCCTGCATAGCGAATTTGCCATCTGCCTTTGCATCAATGCCAACATAATCGATAAACTGTTTAGGCGTCGCTTCTAAAAATACCGGTCGAAAGATGCCACCAAAGATCCAGTAATCCGCCAGCCGCTCTGCATTGTTAACACTCGCATCTGCACTCATTTTACTTACTGTTACTTCCAGCATATTCGGTTGATCAAAATAAAGCAATGAACCAATATCGTATTTAAAACGATAGAAAGCCCCCTGGTGAACCGGCCCTGCACTTTTGCCATTTATCTTCACTTCCGTATCCGTCATGCCCGCATCAAAAACGATGTTGATATGTTTGCTCTTCCAATTAGATGGTACTTTGAACTGGTATTTGTAAAGGCCCTGCTCATCAAAAAATCTTGCATTCTTTCCATTGGTTTTATAATCCCGGCCATAATTATAATTACCAAAACCCTGCTGTTCCCAGCAGGATGGAACGGCTATTTTTTTCCATTCACCGCTGTTGCGGCCGGCAGTACAAAAGAAATCCCATTGCACAGTATGCCTGGTATCGGTGCCGGAAAGAAACCGTATCTGTTTTTGCTGGGCGGCTGCTTTTATTACAAATAATAATAATGCCGATACTATAATTTTATACATCTTTCAATTTTAAAGATTCGGGTTTAAGGTTTACACCTTTCCAAAGGGGTATACCTTAGGCTGCTGTCAACAAACACCGGTATAAACCCGTTGTGGTCATTCTTATTTACCAGGCTGATAACCCTGGTTAAGCTTCATTGGCGACGCTCTGTTCAACAGCTGATATAAATGGTGCTTCAGCCTTTGGGCCAATAACCGTATTCTTTCCGCGTTAAGGAATGAAAACTTTTTCCAGCAGGCTCAATGTTACCGGCCCGATTAACCCGGATGGTTTTGGCGTCCATTTAATTGCAGTAAATATCCCATCACTGCCACGGTTTTCCGCCAGGCGGGAAGGGAAATTGGTGTTATAAAATTTCTTCCACTGAACGCCCTTCTTATCCAGGTCTGCGATCCTGTTGGGCATTCCATTGGTCACCATTACCTGCAACAAATTATCCTGTTTCAACAATGCTGCATCAATGGTCAGTTGAAACACCGGCCCGATCAGGGTTCGCATCCTTTTTCCATTCAGCCATACTTCAGCTGTTTCCTGCACGTTTCCCAGGCTGAGCAGGTAAGCTGCTGACTTAACCTCCGGCTTTTTAAACCGCGTGCTATACTGCGCAGTACCGCTAAATTTCTTAACAGCCTCCCCGGGCAAATCAATCCATGAGCCCAATGATATTTTTTCCGCAGCCGGAGGCAGGGAAGGGCCACCAGTGATAAATTGTATCTTCCACTTGTTGTTTAGCTCCGATACTGTTGCTCCTGCTTTATAATAAGGATATGCCTCGCCGGCGACGGAAGTATTCATCGTTTGTAAAATACAGCTTTCCCCCTGCTGCAATTGCAGGTACACCTCCACGATACCATTGTTCATTCTTGTTTTCGCAAGGCCATTGATCTCAGCCATCGGATCAAACAGTACTGCATTTTTTTCGGCAGACTGCAATGGTATCCACTCCATGACCGACTGATTACCGGGGTTACTGATAAAATAATAATGACCACCAGGATAACTACGCCTGTTATATTGCAGGCCCTTATCAACTAATATCTCTCTTCCAATTTTTGCTGCCGTCAATAAATCTTCCAACTGGTCTCCTACTAAAAAATATCCTTTGCCCACGCTGGCTTTTTTTACCGTATTGCCTGCCGGCATAAAAGATAAAGAACGGATGATGGATTCCAGCTCCTCTTTTCTTTGCTGCAGTTGAAACAAACCCGGGACATCATTTGGAAAGTGCATCTGAAACACAATGGTTGCACCTTTACTGGCCAGCGCCAGCAGTTGCTTCATTGTTTCCAGGGGAATGATCTTTACATCACTTAACAAAATAGTTTTGTAATTATTTCGTGCTGTTTGTAACAATGCGCCCTTAGCTTTTACCTGTTCAATAATCTGTTTATCTGAAACCAGGTCAAATGCATAGCCCTTCTTTAATAACCATTCTGCACTTTCTTTAAACACTGCTTTCTCAAAGCCTTCCATCCCATCAAAATGATGGAGCATATCCCTGCCGGGCTCTGCATTTTTATCATTGAACGGGAAGTACAACAATACATCATTATCAGGTTTGCCCTCCTGCAAAAAGCTTTGACACCTCGTTACATAATTATTGAGGGTACCAAAATCTTTCCAAAAGGGATTGGCAGGCGTAAAGTGTACGGCCGCATAAAATAGCCATCCCGGCCATGGGTCGTTTGGAGGCGAGTAACTGGTACCATGCCAGAATACATGGTTTACACCTCCCACAAAATATTTATCAACGGCTTGTTTTACGTCTCCCAAAGAAGATTGAAAATGCTCATTCAGCCAGGTGGCTGTTTCAGAAGATGCCAGTGGTTTGCCCATAACATTGGCGGTAGAAGTGGCGAACTTAAAACGCAATATATCCTCCCCTTCCGTTTCAGGAATATCCACTACCGCATAACAATCCAGGATGTTGGCAGGGGAGCCATGGGATTGATTCCTGACTATTTTGTGTTGAGCCGCAGCCCAACGCTGCCATGGCTTTGTAAAATTATCAAGCACCAGGTCCGAAATGGTTTGACGGTAATCTACCAATACCCTCCTGCTGGTTTCAGTGGTGTCCCTTGCAAATAACTGGGGCAAATAATTTCGCAGGTCATAGCCCCTGCGCTTTATAAACTGGCTCAAAAAATCCGGTGTCCAGTTACTCTGTCCTTTTGCATCATCTACTTCATAGCTGTCATTAAAATAAGCACGGATACCACTGATATCTTTGCCTTTAAATGACTCATCAAATTTGTTTAGATAATGTTTTAAAGCCGCTGCATTAAAATGATCTATCACATCTCCTTCCCCGCCGGGGGCGGCACGTTCTACCATTTTACCGTGCCAGCCAATAAACAATGCGGTCAGTTTCCAGTTGCCTGCAGGCGCCGTCCAGTTTAGTTTTCCGGAGGCATCAACCCTGTTTGTCAGCTCCGTAATATCTCCTTTATCATTATACACCATTAAAGTATTTAGGGCCAATGGCAGCTCATAACGCACCTGGTCAAAAGCATAGGATTGTAAATTTTTATTGGTAGCAACCGGGTAAGACAATGATTTAATAATTACGGGTGAGCCACTCACCGTTCTTACCAGTGGCTGCTGCGTAAATTGTACCAGTTCATCCAACTGTTCTCCTTCTTTTAATGCGTAGGTCTTTACGTTCACATTTTTACAGGCATCCGCAGGAGTTACCCATGGTCCGCCAAATGGCCAGCCTGTTGCATTGGCAAGGTCGATACCAAGGTTCAAACGTTTTGCTTCTGTCAATACATGCTGCAACATTTCGATCCACCGGGGTGATAAAAAATTTATGAATTTATCTTCGGCTCCTTTTACACCATAGATGGGCGTTATCTCTAAACCACCCAAGCCAGCTTGCCGGTACAGCTGCATTGCAGCTGTTAAGCCAGGCTTATCCACGGCGCTGCCCTCCCACCACCACCTTGTCCATGGTTTGGTAGTTTTGGTAATGGCGGGCCATTTTATTTGAGCATGTATGCTTTGCAAAAAGGAAATTAAAATACACAGGATGATTTTCTTCTTACCATATTGGAATTTTTTTATCATATTGGAATTTGGTTTATTACTTGTTTTTTCTACCAAAAGACCATCCCTGTGGAATGTGCATTTTGGCAACATGCAATGACTACTTACCACTCATCACTTACCATTCAGCACTCATTCTTAATCTTCATTCACAATTCATTTCATTACATCCACAGTTGATAGTTGATGGTTCATTGGAAATACAGAGTTCGCTTATTATCCTGCTTACTTGTAATACTGTAAGGAGCTATCATTTATTTTAAAGTTATTTTTTTCTACCAGCCTGTACATTTCAGCAGCGGCTAAAATTGCAGGTCCATAACCATGTGCCGCAAAAACATTTACCGGGCGGTGATAATAAAATGCCGGATCAAATGCCATACCTGTACCAACACAGGTTCCTTCAACCTGTCCCTTATCATTTATTTTTGTAGCTACCGCGTTCCAGGCCAGCATTGCCATTGGTGCGTAGGTTGCCGGATCTATCCAGCCTTTATTGCAGGCATGCGCTATGCAATAGGCATAAATCGCGGTGGCAGAAGTTTCCAGGTAAGAGTCTTCCCTATCAAGCAACTGGTGCCAGAATCCTTTATCGCTCTGATATGCAGCCAATCCTTTTATATGAGCCTTTAATTGTTTTAACACAAATGCTCTTCCCGGATGATCTTCAGGCAGCACATCCAGCAGATCTGTTTTTGTAAGCAGAGCCCAGCCATTTGCCCTTGCCCACCTGAATTCAGGATGCGTTTCCATACTTTCTACCCAGCCATGCATATACACACCTTTTTCCTTATTAAACATCCGCTCACTAAACTGTTTCACCTGATTTACAGCATCATCAAAATATTTTTTATCACCGGTAAGCTTACCCATCTGCGCCAATGCCGGTACACCCATGTAAAGATCATCCAGCCACAATGTATTTTTCTGAGGACGCATCCTTGCCAATGTGCCATCGGTCAACCTGTATTCTTTATTGGCTACAAAATCCATCAGGTGGTCAATCACGGGACGAAGATCATTGTTAACACCGGCGCTCGTTGCTTTTATCATGGCTGCACATATAGCTCCTCCGTCATCCAGGGCTTTAGGTTCAATTGGCTGATGCAAAGGATACCCCCCACTTTTATACATACCGGCCGCCCTTAATTTTTTAACGGCCGGAACCCAGTCAGCAATAAAGGACAAACGCTTTTTTACATAGCTGCTGTATTTACTATCACCTGTTGCTTCAGCGGCCAGCAACATACCGGAGTAAGTAACGCCCCACTCATAGCTGGTAATCCGAAAGTCGCCCAACTGAACGATCGTATTCGTATCTATTTTTAACGGATCATTTACCGCGGCACCTGTTTGCCTGTTGATCATTTGAGCAGGGGTGACCGCATCCAAATAAGTAAAAATCCTATCCAGCACTTTTTTTATTTCCTCCTTTGGCATAGGCTCATAGGGCGTAGGATAGTCAACCTTTAATGCATGCAATGGTGCGTTGGCATCATTACCTGTTGTCACCTGTGCCTTTGCTGCAGCCATGACCATTAGTGCAGCAATTAGAACCGGTATTATTTTTAACATGTTTGCTATTTTGATTTCGGATTTATGATTTCGGAAGCCATGATGATTTCGGATCTGGAATGTTTTATCCAGCGAAGCATGATCAGTTTATAGTATGCTCCAAAAGAGAAAGACTTAAGGCCCTTTGGCAGCAACCGGGTATTTCTTAAAATGAAAGGGCGGTACAAATTACATTGACCGCCCTTTACCAACTGCTAAAATGAGAAAAAAATTAATACCCTGTATTTTGCATTGCCTGTTTTTGTGGCCCTGTCAGGGCAACTCCTCCTGATTGAATTCCATCAAGAAAGGTTTGTGGTATAGGCCTCAAAGAATGAAAGTCTTTAATATTTGGTGCAGCATCAGGGTTAAAGGTCTGTGCACGTTTTACGAGCGTTTTAGTACGTGACAGATCTTCCCAGCGTTTGTATTCACCGGCCAATTCACGGGAACGTTCATTTAATAAAAAGCACATCATTCTATCGTAATCTGAAGTATACCCCAATTTGGTAATAATGTATTCGTCTTGTGCAGGCAATGGTGCAGTACCTGTAACCAATAAACTGGTTGCTGTTGTTGGTGGTGCCAATAAATTAAGGTCATTTGATTCAGCATACGAATTCTCAGCCATAAAAGCCATGGGCAGCCCGGCCTGTAAAGTCGCATTACTTGCGCCCCCGCCATCATAGTAAGCAATACGATTTTCGCCATCCTGGTACTGCGCCCTTGTTCTTACCGCATTGATATAAGGCATTGCATCCGCATAACTACCCGTTCCGGCCTTTGCAAGGCGTATTTTAGCTTCGGCAGCAATCAAATAGGTTTCGGCACTCCTGGCGAGTGCGATATCTCTGAGCCCCCTTGTATCATTAAAACCACCCACACGGGAACCATCAAAAAATTTGCTTAAGGAAGGAAAACGTGGTTCAGCAAATAAAGCGCCGTCTGTTGTAGTGCCAGCGGGATAAGCTACATACACGTTTGCAATCGGCCTGCCCGTTCTTGCATATGGTATCGTATTCAGTACTTTGAAAGAAGGAAAACGATTATCCCCCGGCTGATTGATAACATACATAACGCCCACATCGCCGTTTACATAAGGAAGCGCAGCTTTATTTACCAAATTCTTCGTCCTGAAGCTTTTCCAAAATCTTGAATCATTCACTAAGTCGTACACCCTATACATAAAATAGCTGGTTCCCAGGCGGCTGAATGGCCTGTTACCACTAAGGTCACGCTGCATCTGCGGTAAATCATCGTAACGGGATCCGTAAAAAAGATGTTGTTGATTGCCCCCGGTAGCAGAAGCATCGCCGGTAAACTGCGCTGCCAAAATTATTTCGCTTAATTTTTCATTCGCCCCATCCGGCCCGGTATACCTCCACAGGTCGCCGAAGTTTGGAGCTAATGGATGGTGGGCAATAACTGCATCGCATAATGGAACAATAGCTGCCAGGTCCGCCGCTTTTGTAGGTTCGTTCCAGGAATCATTGATCTCACTTGCACGGCTTAAAAGAGCTTTTGCTAAATAATGTGCCACTGCATCATTGGTTATTTTTGCAGGGGAACCGGTATTACTTAACAGCGTATTAGCCTGTTCAAAATCGCTGATGATCTGTGCATATATTTCTTTTGGTTCAGCACGTGTAAATTCTAATTCCACACCTGTACTTGGAGCAGTTTTTAAAGGTACAGCGCCATATTGACTCACGAGTCTCAAATAACAATAAGCACGGAAAAAATACCCCTCACCTAAAGCCGTTTTTTTAATAGCTTCGGCAGTAGAAGTACTGGCAGTAGCATTTTGAATGATCAGGTTTGCATACCCTACCCCTATGTATAAATTATCCCACTGTGCATTGGCAGTGACGGTATTACCATTAACAGCAGCAACAACCGAAGCAAGTCCGTTTCCATACGAATTAAATACTGCGTTAGAGTTATCCCCTCCTACATGGAATTCATCGGTTCCATAGTTCATGTTAGCAAATGGATGTTCTGTACTAAATGGAACACTAAACACGTGATAATACGTACCATTTACTAAGGAAACAATGCCGGCATCACTTAAATAGAATTCCAAACTCCTTGCTGTAAGCAGGTTTTCATCCAAAAAAGTTTTTTTACAAGAAGTTACACTCATTACAATTGCAATAAGTGCTATGCTAATAAAAAATTTATTACGTTTCATACTTATAAATTTTTTGATTTTTTTAAAATGCGGCATTAATGCCGATAGTAATACCACGGTTATTTGTCATAGCAGCTACGTCCATATCCAAAAACTTTATTTTTGAATACAGCATACCTGGATTAGCAACCTGCACGTATGCCCTTAAACTCGACATAGTCATTGCTTTTAAAGTCTTTCCTGTAAAATTGTATGAAGCAGAAATATTTCTGATCTTTATAAAAGATGCTTTTTGGAATCCCAGCGAAGTAGAATAAAGATCGCCGGTACCTGTGGAATAAATAGGTTTTTGGTATTCCGCATTCGTGTTGTTTTCTGTGTAATAATTAAGCGCTCTTGTACTCGACCGGGCTACCATTGCTTCTCCCCCTGTATTAAACATGTAGTTTAAGCGGCCATATAAAAATATAGACAATTCAAAATTCTTGTAAGTAAAACTGTTGGTCATACCTACTATCCATCTTGGCCGGGTATACCCTATAATTATACGGTCGTTGTTTGCATCTATTTTACTATCGCCATTTTGATCAACAGGTCTTACATTACCCGAGGAGAAAGCGCTTCCGCTCGCATTGAACGCCTTAAAACCCGCAGAATCGGCCTTCTGCCATAAACCGTTAGCCTCGATACCATAAATAACACCAATGGGCTGACCGATAAACCAAAGGTTATTGATGTCGTCTTGTTTACCATTTGCTAAAGAAACAATTTCGTCTTTTTGCCAGGAAGCATTAAAATTTGTTGACCATTGGAAGTTCCTTGTGCTGACGTTTACTGTATTTATATTGATGTCAATACCTTTATTTGCTGTTTGCCCGATATTTTGATATATTGAATCAGCGCCCGTAACAGTAGGTATAGTGCGGGACATCAGCAAATCCCTGGTTTTTGAGGTATAGACATCAATTGCACCGGAAACACGGCTATTAAACAAAGCAAAATCTACCCCCAGGTTATACTGGGTTGTTTTTTCCCAACCTAATTCCTTGTTTGGTAAAACCCTGCTTGGAAGCGACCCGGCTGAAATACTGTTGCCAAAAGGATAGAACAAAGGTGTAGTAGCTCCTTTTGTTTTATAAGCTTCAACGGCGGAATTGCCCGTAACACCTGCTCCAACACGCAGTTTTAAATCAGTAAGCCAGCTCACACCACTCATAAAATTTTCATTGTTGATGCGCCATGCCACAGCGGCACTTGGGAATACAGCATGTTGGTTACCTGGTGCAAATTGTGATGCACCATCCTGGCGGGCAGATACAGTTAATAAATACCTGTTGTCAAAATTATAATTCACCCGGGCCATATAGCTTAACAACTGCCTTTCTATTAAATCAGCAACCCTGGTAATAGAAAGATTGGCAGCAGGGATCACGTCTTTATTCAACGTATACCACTTTTGGCTGGCAAATGGAATACCCGTTCCTACAATTGTACTCACCGGGTCTGCTACAAATTTGGTGGCACTTTGCAATAACGTAACGCCGAAACTATGTCTCTTTATCGTTTTGTCGTAATACAATAAATTATCAATAGTATAGGAGAACGTCTGCGATTTTTGCAGGGAAGCAGAGCTGGTACCGCTGCTGGCAGAAGATAGCCCATCAATATAAATTCCACCCTGGTATGAAGAAAAATCAGGACCAAAGTTCATCCTGTATTTTAATCCTTTAAGAATGGGGCTAATATTACCAAGATTAATTTGTGCATACAAACTACCGAATGCCCTGAGTGTTTTCCGCTGGTCTTGCGAATAATTCCATTCATCCGCTACATTTTTAAATGCAACATCGCCACCGGGATACAGTACCCGTGCACCAGATGAATCATAAGGTACTGCATAGGTATAAAGTCTTCTTGCAGATTCATAGATGCTTGTACCCGGGCTTCCAACAAAAGCGCCAATTACACCATTAGATTGACCAAATTCCTGTACACTGGAGGTTACATTCATATTGAGCCCCATACTAAACCAACTGGTAGCCTGGATGTCAACACTTGCTTTTCCGGAATATCTTGTAAATTCCTGGCCAATGGAAGTGCCTTTATTATTTAAATAACCAAATGAACCATAAGCCTTTATTTTATTGGTGCCGCCGCTAACACTTAATGTATGGTCTGTGGTAACTCCCTGTTGTGATACCAAATCTTTCCAGTCTGTAGTGGCCACCCTGGAACCATCCCATGTACCACTTGCCCAGCCTTTGGAAATGTTACCCCAGGCAGCAGGATCGCTGGTAGCCAAAAATATATTTCTGTCATTTGCAATTGTTGGTTGGTCGCCCCTTGGAATAGTGTTGGGACTTGAATAATAATAGGCCCAGCGACGAAAATCAATAGCTTCTGAAGCAGTCATAGCCGGCGCATAATCATTAATATTTTCTATAGTAACAGAGCTATTAAGGCCAATTTGCACTTTACCAACTTTACCCTGCTTGGTAGAAACAATCACGACGCCATTGGCACCCCTTGAACCATAAATCGCCGTGGCGGATGCATCCTTTAAAATGTCTATTGTTTCTATATCATTGGGGTTGATGTAATCAATTCCGCCGGTAGTTAACGGAATACCATCCACCACAAAAAGCGGTGTATTGGAAGCTGTTAAGGAACGCACCCCACGAATGTTAATACTACCAACCTGCCCGGGGCGCTCATTGGAAGTAATATCCACCCCAGCTACCTTACCCTGCATGGCCTGCAAGGCGTTTGTAACAGGGCGTGATATAATGTCCTTCTGATTGATGCCGGAAACGGCACCGGTTACGTCTTTCTTTTTAACTGTTCCGTAGCCTATCACCACAACATCAGATAGATTGTCCTGTATTGGTTTTAACGCTACGCTTATATCATTGGTGTTATTAACAGGAACTTCCAGTATTTCCTGTCCTACAAAACTTATAACCAGCACTGCTTTTCCGGATGACACGGTCATTTGGAAACCTCCCTGCAGGTTGGTGGTAGTGGTATTTTTTTTGCCTTTTTCTAAAACGGTGGCACCCTCCAGTGGCTTGCCATTAGCATCGGTCACCTTACCACTTACGGCAAAATTTTGCGCCATTGCTGTAAAAGAAGAAATGAGAAAAAAAAGAAAAAGGGAATACTTGCTTAAAGAAAGGCTTTTGTTCATAAAGCGGTTGTTTAGTTTGATAAAATTAAATCGTGTTACAAAAATATAACATCATTGCCTATCCCCGTCCTGTAAATCGGCCTAAATTTAATTTATTTTTTCAAATACCCCGGCAATATTGGTGATAAAATTACCAGTCCGACAGAAGAAATACAGGCAACAAATGCATCCGCAAAAGCACACCAGGACATGGGGACTTGTGCATCAGAACCGTTAAGATCATTTGCCCGAACTTCCCGTTTCCAATTGAGCTTTTGTCTTATCCTGATGTTTACGTTTTCCATTTTGACTTCGACACCAGGCAGACGATTTTCAAGACCTTACCTTCGCCCGCTAATGCACAATTGTATATAAACCGTTTTTGCAAATGGGCGCCATGGCCTTCCCAATACAACTGAACCGGGTGCGGAAGCAGCCGTTAATTTGCAATTGATAAATACATATCCGAATTTGTTCCCTTCGGGAGTGGATGCGGCCGTTACAGCGCCGCCATTCAATTTACTGTGCAGCATACAATGCTCAAACAGAGCAGTGGCTGCTCCAAAAATAAAATCCACTGTGCCTTCAATGTAACAGTCTTTATAATATTGCAAGGTGGCGCCTTTGGTATATAAAGTATCCTGGAAGCCGAGGAATCGGCAATTTTTAAATGCCACTTTATTGCCGCTTACATTCACTGCAACTGCCTGGCTAACCGGGCCGGAAGAATTTTCGAACGTTATATTTTCAAAGCTGATAGTATCACCGTTTACAAAAACCGATGATGAACCGGTGGTACCAAACTCTTTTCCGGCACTGTCTTTTTTTGAACTGTAATTATCAAAGGTCAGCTTTGTATTTTCCACGTTTTCGCCAATGAATTTGATAAATGCTTTTGTGCTATGAAAGGGTAGCTCATAAAGCTTCTGCTATGTATCAGAAAGGCCGCCGATAATACCGGATATAACAGCATCCGCCAATAAATTTAAAATCATCACATCTTTAAACTGTGCCAGCAAAATAACAGCAATCGTTTTTTTCTTTCCTCCCTGTAATACGTTGGTACCGCATTGTAAAAGCCTTTCCTTTGCTACCGAAGCTGACAGGCACTGTGCATTAACAGCTAGTAAAGCATAAACCTCCCGTATGTTTAATCTATGCCAGTTCATAAATGGTTTTTACTCATACTACAAATCCAGCATGGAATAGCATGACTTATGACAGTACCAAATTTTTAAAAGGCAAATAAAAAATCATAGTACCTTTTGTCAACTCAATTTCTATTTTAATTACCAGGATAAATTTGGGTGATAGTTTTTGGCACGTTCTTAAGCATCTCCAATCTTTCACCGGCCAATTCTTTCTGCCGGTTGGTTCGGAAGGCAAACGGTTTTGTTATCTTATCGGTGGCCTTTTAAATTGGATGCAATAAAAAAAAAGTTGCCCCGTTCTTTTTATTTCTGCCGCCTTGTAACTGCTTCATCGCGGTCGCTTTAAAATCAGTGCGGGCAAGTATTGTGTGCCTGGCGCTTTTATTGGAGATAAGAAAACAGTTAGTTGTTTTTATTAAAAACCAGTAATGGCACCTTCACCCGAAACGACAATTTCTCTGCTTTGCTTGACAAAAAAAATTTTTGAAAAAATGTTCTTTCCTGATTTGTAAACATGATAACTACCGATGGCTTCTTTATCCTGATTTGGTTTTCCAGTTTTTTAATCAGCGAATGTGAGCCATCATTTTTTTCAAAATATAATTTCAATCCGTATTTCAACGCTTTCTTAAAAGCTGCTTCAATCAATTTCTCATCATACAAAATTTTACCAGGCGAGGTAAAATGTACCACATCAATGGTTGTTTTAAGTGGCTTTGCAAAAGCAACCACCTTTGTTATTTCATTTTTATAGTTGCGCAAATCTGTTGCATATAATACACTTTTTATATCAGCAACTCTGTAA
Source organism: Ferruginibacter sp. (assembly GCA_040007015.1). Taxonomy (GTDB): domain Bacteria; phylum Bacteroidota; class Bacteroidia; order Chitinophagales; family Chitinophagaceae; genus Ferruginibacter. The sequence continues at coordinate 15,465 of JBDTVX010000074.1, forward strand.
TTTTTAGGAACGGCAAGCACTGGAACTTTCGACTTTGTAATAAGATTGCCGGTATTTGTGCCCAATATTTTATTATACTTTCCGGCCCCCCGTGTGCTGATGCAGATATAGTCAATACCGGCGTTATTTCTGCAATAATCAAGGATGGTTGTGTCTGGGCTAATACCCTGTACAACAATGGTAGAATATTTACCGGGCTTTACATTCAATTGCCGGTATATATTTGTGATAAACTTTTCAAATTTTATTTTGCAAAGATTTTCCTGCTGTACTGCGTATTTTGCATAGTAGGTATCTGTCCACCGTGTTGGTTTTAAAATATGAAGTACATGCACAAATGCTAATTTCAATTTTTGCAGGGTAGCCCAATGAATCGCAAAACAGACTCCACTTCTCGAATTAGCGGAAAAATCAGTTGGTACAAGTATCTCTTTCATACAAAAGGGACTTTTAATATTGTTTAAATATACCGCTTTTATTCTTTCAAAATATTTAAGCAATGACGCTTCAAATTATCATCGCTGCGGATCAATTTATGGTTCCCTATCACTTTTACGTACTAAAGTCGGGCTGAAAATAGAAATGCTTTTTTATTATGTTAAATTTACCTATTTACCGGCTTCCTGCCTTGCAAATGAGCCTGAGCTGGTGTGTAGCAATTTATGGAGTATTTGGTAATAGTTTGCACACTCAATTATTTTTTATCGCATTATTCAACTTTTATTTATATCATTTTATAGCAGGGAAACGATATTAACCTGCCAAAGAAACTCCGATCAACTTTGCAATGCCAAATGTGATAGCCCTGGCCATCAATCCAAATATGACCTGGCGAAAACCGGAACCAAATACTTGTTCCAGTGAATAAAGTAATAGCAGACCCTATCTAAAACAAGCCAATAGCACTACTGCCAGCACTTATAATGATTGCAGTGGTTCCAATTGCAAACATAAATGGAATAACAGTTATCATTGCACCGATGGCAAATAATATCAAAGAATAAGTGGCAGCTTCCATTACTGAACTTTTGACGTTTTCGGTATTAA
>JBDTVX010000075.1:0-16215 GCA_040007015.1 Ferruginibacter sp.
ACTGATATTATCGTATTCATTATAAAACATTTTTTTAAAATTATCAGCGGGTACCCATCTCCGAAACAATTAATAAAAATGATCTGCAGAACCAACCGGGGACTATATTTTACTACTGCAAATCATTTTTATTATCCGGCCGGTATTAATTCAATTGCTTTGGTTCATCATAAAGAAAATCATCCATCACCACCAGGTCTTTAAGACCACCGTCACTGATATCTTTAATGCCGGTACCCAAAAACCCATTGCCGGAGGTGATCTTAACACGTGTTACTTTTTCATCCGGGAAACTAACAACCACAAATGAGAATCCCTGTGCAGCTGTCTTTGCCTTGTATACACCTAAGCTCTTTGTACCGGCAAAGTATTCCACTCTTGTAGAATGCCATCATCTACATCAGAGAATATAACGCCAAAGCTTTTTACAAAAGCGGAAGTATTTGTACCGGGCACTTTAAAAATTACTTCAGTTACATTGTTACCCATGCAGGCAAATAATCTTTTTTTGCTAAATGCTTCAAACTGCGAAGCATAGGATGCGTCGATATCTGCAAAATCAGTGCTATCCACCCTAAACCCGCCGCCCGGGGTGATCAATCCACGCTTCCGGCCATTTGCTGCGGCAGGATCAGCAGAACCAAAAAAATCGGATGGAAAATTGTTGTTGTTTGTTAAAGCCGCCGGAACCGCGTCTCAGTTTACTTCTCTTCGTCCATTTGTGGCACCGGGGGCCCAATTCAATTGGTCGCCAGCCAATTGCCTGAACTCATTCAACTTTGCAATTACGCCTGCATTATCGCCGGAAGCAGATATCACCACAGCATTTATTGTTGGGTTCGGAACAGGTGTGCCCCATAACCATCATTATTTTTGCTGCAACCTGTTATCAATAATGCCGCTACAGCCGCAGCCGTTAAGGGTAGTTCATTAAATGCCCTTTTCATTGTTTGGTTTTTTTTATTATTTATTTGATTTCAATGCAAATGTGCACCAGGCAGGCCTGCCGCGCAATCGCCTAACCCGTGGTATGTTATCACTAAATTTGGGGAGGCATTTTTTTGTAGCCGGAAAGAACTGCCTGGAAATATAGGAGTAAGCTTTATTAAATGATATTTTTGTAGGGCAATATTCAGCGGTAGATATATCCTTTTTTTTCTGGTTAAAATTTGATAACCGAAACAGCACAATAAATGAAATGGAAACAGTTCAAAAAAATAACCCGCTTCATGGAAAAACATTAGAAGATATTCTCCAATACCTGGTAGCAAAATATGGGTGGAAAAAATTAGGGAGTATTATCCGTATCAATTGCTTCAATGATAATCCGGGTATTAAATCCAGTTTAAAATTTTTGCGCAAAACTGGCTGGGCACGAAAAAAAGTAGAGGATCTGTATATTGATTCCCAGGCCGGAAATTAATATTTGATGAAATTTAGCCGGACTCTTTTAAACTGTTTGCTTTCGCCTGCCTCCCGATCCAAATGGGGAAGTAACTGCAACACTGCTCTTTTTTTCTTTCATCCTGTTTGGTATCGGGATGACCGGACCCAAACCCTGCCTGCCGAATGCAATCAGGCAGAGATTTGGCTTATGCATCTTACTGGTTTAAACCAGATACAAAAATTGATACAGTAGAGTGCAGGGGATATTACTGTACGTTATATTAATTAGTATTATAAAATACTTCCGATGATTTCATAAAAAGATCCGGAGATGAGCTCATCCCCGGATTCAAATAAATAAATTCCGCTTTTTAAAAAATTCCTGTAATTAGTCGAGCTGGAAGCGGATCGGTAATGTAAAACGGGTTTTTACATTTTTTCCTTTAATTTTTCCGGGAGTCCACTTGGGCATTTTATTAAATACCCTGATAGCTTCTTCTTCAATACCGTACCCAATCTTATTACCAACTGGCTGCGGCTGGTATATTTTGCCGTTTTCATCTACATTAAAAATTAATTTCACAGTACCTTCCGCACTATTGTCGGTAGCGGCCTCGGGGTATTGAATATTATTTTCAAAAAAACGTTCTAAAGCTTTTTGCCCGCCGGGAAAGCCAGGTAATATTTCTGTATTTTGATAGAAGCCTTCTTTATCCATTTCCATGGCAGTTGTATTGGCTTTGGTATCAGCAGGTAAAATACTTACTTTTCCTTTTTTACCCTTTTTATTCATTTTCGACTTCAACGCTGTATCCTTTGCTGCCCTGGCAAGGGAATCAGCATCCGCTACTATCCTGCTGTTGTTGGTATCTATTGGTGCCATCCGGGTTTGATCTGTCATCATTGTATCGGTTTTAACCATCATTGAAGTATCGCTTCCGGCAGTGGTAGCAGGATTTGTATCATTACTGGTACATGCGGTCATAAAAACGACCAATACAATTACCGGCAATAAAATCTTACCTGGAAATTTAATTACACTTTTTTTCATAAATTATAAATTTGTTAATGCCATCTTGCTTTCAAATAAAGTGCCGCTTCGTATTGTGCTATATGTCAATCGTTTAATAGCAGTTTACTATAAAAAGTAAAATTATAGCGGTTCTTTTATACACACATTGAGGAATATAATCAACGGGCCTCCCTTTTTTGAATGGCTGCATTTGAAATTCCACCAGGGGTTGGCTGCCTTTTTAACCCGCATTTCCAACCGGAATTGCAAAATCTATATCTTTGCATCGAAGCCTGCCCGACTGGAAACGTTCAGGCGGGAATTTCGATATGAGTACAAAAGGAAAAGTGTTAATGGCAATGAGTGGCGGTATCGACAGTACCGTGGCAGCCCTTATGCTTCATAAGGAAGGGTACGATGTAATTGGTATTACGATGAAAACATGGGATTATGCTACCAGTGGGGGAACTACCGGTAAAAAAGAAACCGGTTGCTGTAACCTGGATAGTTTTAATGATGCGCGGCAGGCAGCGGTACAACATGGCTTTCCTCATTTCATCCTGGATATCCGGGAAGAATTTGGGGATTTTGTAGTAGATAATTTTGTAGAAGAATATATGGCCGGTCGCACCCCTAATCCCTGTGTGATGTGCAATACGCATATTAAATGGCGTGCATTACTAAAAAGGGCGGATGCGCTGGGTTGCGATTTTATTGCCACGGGGCATTATGCGCAAATTCATCAGCACTCTAATGGAAGATATTTTATCCGCAAAGGAATTGACGAAACAAAGGATCAGAGCTATGTTTTGTGGGGGCTTCAGCAAGACCTGTTGGGCCGTACTTTGCTTCCATTGGGCGCTTATAGAAAAACTGAAATACGCCAGATGGCAGCCGATTTTGGCTATCCTGAACTGGCCAAAAAATCGGAGAGTTACGAAATATGCTTCGTTCCCGATAACGATTACCGGGGGTTTTTAAAAAGAAACATAAGCGGGTTGGAAGAAAAGGTAAATGGCGGGAATTTTGTAGACAAGATGGGAAAGGTGCTTGGTCAGCATAAGGGATATCCTTTTTACACAATCGGGCAAAGAAAAGGACTGGATATTGCGTTGGGCAAACCGGCGTTTGTAACCGCGATAGACCCCAATACCAATACCATTGTGTTGGGAGAAGAAGAAGACCTGAAAGGCAATGAAATGAATGTGGCCAAAATAAACTGGATCAAATACGATGGTATTACGGAAGGAATGGAAATGCTTACAAAGATCAGGTACAAAGATAAAGGTGCAATTAGTAACCTGTATACATACGAAAATGCCGTAAAAGTTCGTTTTTATGAGGATGTAAAAGGAATCACCCCGGGGCAAAGTGCGGTTTTTTATGAAGGGGATGATGTGGTAGGTGGAGGAATAATTCAACGGGCGCCTGCTTATCTTCAGTAAACATGAGATACTTCCAGGTGTAAGAAGCCGTTTGAATGCTTTATTTTCCTCCGGAATGGACACTGATTTTATAAAATTTTTCTTCATTCGTGTATTCGTGGCAATAAAGCAAGCAGCCTTTTTTACCATTATTGGGTCTGATGAAGTAACTTTCTGTATTATGAAAAGAATTAATTTATTCGCATTTTTTCTTACCATACTTGTGTTGAATGCCTGTAAAAAGCAAACGGAAGATTTTGCAAGCGCAACGATCGAAGACTATTCTCCACTTGTGGTAGGTAAATTCATAACTTACCAGTTAGATACATTTAAATATTTGCCATTCAGTTTACAGGATATTACGGTTACTTACCAGATAAAATATGTAACAGACGCGTTGATCACTGATAACCTGGAAAGGCCGGCTTACAGGATTATACGATATATACGTAAAACAGCGCAGGGCGCCTGGGTACCCGATAATACCTTTACCGCGGTCAACACCGGCAGCTCTTTAGAATTTATTGAAAACAACCTGCGCTTTTTAAAATTGAAATTGCCCATTAGAGACGGCTATTCCTGGAAAGGCAATTCTTATATCGATACCTATTCATTAAACTCGGATGTGAGGTATTTGGATGACTGGGATTATACTTATGAAGGTTTGAATGAACCGCTTATCCTAGGAAGTATCCAGCTCGACAGTACATTAAAGGTAAGTGAGCGGGATGAGGTGATCGGGAATCCTGCAGATGTTAACTCTTACAGTGAAAAGAATTTTAGCGCTGAGGTTTACGCAAAAGGTATTGGCCTGGTATATCGAAAATTTCTCCACACCGAATTCCAGCCTGCTACCCCGGGCCTGCCAAGTTCTTATTCCGATGGGTCTTATGGTATAACTCTTACGATGATCGATCATAATTAAGCAGTCGGCAGTTACTAAGATTTCTGCATAAATCCGTTTGACCACATGAATAGATATCAACTTACAGTATGAAGAAATTGTTGCTTTTTGTTTTGCTTTTTGCAGATCATCCAAACACTTTTGCTCAATACTCCCGCTATATAATCCGGCTAAATGATAAGGCAGGAACCCCGTTTTCCATCAGCGATCCATCGAAATTTCTAACACCGCGTTCCATCAGCAGGAGAGCCCGTTACAATATCCCGGTAGATCAAAGCGACCTTCCCATTAACCCGGCATACCTCGACAGTATTCGTTTATCCGGCAAGGTTACTATTATAAATACAAGCAAATGGCTTAACCAGGTGTGTATTCTAACAACCGATGCAGCGGCTTTAACCAAAATTAATACTTATTCGTTTGTACAGGCTTCATCACCAATAGCCGCGAGGCTTCAGTTTGCCACTGCACCTGCGGATAAGCACCAGTACCCGCCAAATGATCCGGCAGCGGCTGTATTGGCCAGGCCGCTAAACCCTGCTGATTTTTACAATTACGGTGTTGCCTATCCACAGGTAAATTTAAACCACACCGAATTTTTGCATAACCAGGGCTTTAGGGGAGAGGGTATGCAGCTCGCGGTGATGGATGCAGGATTTTATCATTATAAGATCTTACCCACATTTGACAGCATCCGGATTAATAACCAAATACTGGGCACGTGGGATTTTGTAGCCAATGAGGAGAGTGTAAACGAAGATTTTGTACATGGGATGAATTGTTTAAGTACCATTGCTGCCAACCTGCCCGGATCTTTCGTGGGTACATCCCCAAAAAGCTCTTTTTATTTATTCCGCACAGAAGATGCATCAAGTGAATATCCTGTTGAGGAGCAAAACTGGGCGGCGGCGGCGGAAAGAGCCGATAGCCTTGGGGCAGATGTTTTTTCAGTATCGCTGGGTTATGATCTTTTTGATAACAGCAGTTTCAATTATACCTATTCCAATATGGATGGGAATACCAGCATCATTTCAAGGGCCAGCGACCTTGCCGCAAAAAAAGGGATACTAGTAGTGGTTGCTGCGGGTAATGAAGGAAACAGCAGCTGGAAATATATCACCACACCTGGGGATGCCGACAGCGTATTAGCGGTAGGCGCGGTAAATGCTGCCGGGCAAATCGCGGGCTTTAGCAGTTACGGCCCTTCTGCGGATGGGCAAATAAAGCCGGATGTAGCAGCCATCGGGCAGAACGCGGTAATAGCCGATCAAAATACCGGCGGGCCTGTATTTGGAAGTGGCACCTCGTTTGCCTGCCCCATCATGGCTGGCCTTGCTACCTGTTTGTGGCAGGCATTCCCGGAAGTAAATAATATGAGCATTATTGATGCATTGCGTAAATCATCCGACAGGGCAAATACACCAGATGATCGCACCGGGTATGGCATACCTGATGCAAAAAAGGCCTTTGTTTTACTCATTAAAAAATTATATACCGGGCAGTTCAACATTGATGATACGTGTAAAACCAGGATCTTATTTACGGTAAAAGCAGGCGCAAATATGAATCTCATAATTGAAAGAAAGTTGCCAGCAGAAATTAATTATGTGGCGATATCCACGTTAAACTTTACCGGCAGTTTTGCTTCCCGAAACTATAATTATACCGATGATCTCGCTGCACTGGCAGGAGGTATCTCTATTAAGTATCGTTTAAAAATGAGCATTGCCGCCGATACCAGTTTTTACCTGGATTCGTCTACTGTAAACTATGACCGGCCCTGTGGTTCGGTAGCTGAATTAATCACCCTTAGCCCAAACCCGGTAACGGATCAGCTTACGGTATTGATCGCAACAAACAATGCTGTGAAAGCGGCTGTTACCATACATTCCATATCCGGGCAAAAAGTTTACAGCAATACCCTGCAGGTAAACGGAGCGCAAAAAATAATCATCCCGATGAAAAAAATGAGCCGGGGCGTTTACATTGTAACAGTATTTTTAGATGATAAAAAAGAAGTAGCAAAAAAGATTGTGAGAGAATAGATGAAAATTTGCCAAATAAAGGTGACATCTTTCTAAAAGGTGTCACCTTTATTTGGCAAATTTTCTAAAAACTGCTACAAACATATTGTCCGCTTTCTTATCATACCCTTTCAGCAATTGGAGGTATAATAATTCACAATCAAAATTTTCTGTGATAAATCCGGCGATTGCTTCATTTTCATTTTTAAACACCGAACAGGTAATATATACGAACAACCCGCCATTGCGCAGGCATGGCAATGCGTTTGTAATGATCGTTTTTTGCAGGCTGCTGTTTTCTTTGATAGCTGGCTGTTTAAAAAAACACAACTGTTCCGGTGTTCTGCTCCATGTGCCGCTTCCGCTACATGGAGCATCGCAAATGATCATATCAAAATCAAATTCTCCCGGTTTAAAACCAGGACTGCTGATATCTGCAATAAAATATTTATACTCTTTTATACCCGCTTTTTTAAACCGTTGGTGAAGTTTCAATATAATGCCTGCCCGGATATCTGAAACGGTGGGATCGATCTTCCTGTTTATTATGTCATTCAATAAAATAGATTTCCCGCCGCTGCCTGCACAGCAGTCCCATACGGCTAAACCTAATTTCGATTCACCTTGTATTGAATCAATTTGTAAGTCTCCATTCTTTAAATGATCGAGCACTTTTTGTGAATTATAGTCCTGCACCACCACCTCTTTATCAATGATAAAAAAATCTTCCACATTGTCTGAGATGTTCAGTTGCACACAATCTTCACTAACCAACCGCCAGTATAATTTTGATCTCTCCAGTTTCGATAATACAGAAGTCCTGGTTTGCGGGCGTATGCGTATAAAAAGACCCGGCTGTACCAGGAAGGATTTACAGAATTCGGCAGGGTCGATCCCGTCGCTCAGTTCTTTATAAAAAGGGAAAATATCGGTTAGGGAAAATTGCGTGGATACAGCGGTTAATTTTTCAGGCAGGGGGCGTGATATCTGTTTATTCCATTCCGGTTGTAGATTTTCCATTAATTCGGAATGTTCCGTTTCACACAAAAAAGTACCTATGAGCATTTTTTGGCCGGGTGGGATACCGGCTCCGGCAAATCCCATCCTGAAATAGTTGTAACAAAGAGCAGCTATCTGCCGCCTGTCTTTAGATCCGTATTTTTTATTCGCAGCAAAAAATTGTTTTAAATAAATGGCAAAAGGCTGATCTCCTTTATATATTCCAATTAATTTTTCAGCAGTATTGATATAGGAATGGAAACGGCTCATTCGGTAAGATATAAACGGCTGGAATGACCTGGCCGCGGAAAGAAAATAGTAATATAATTACTTCAGTTCCAGCAGGCTTTTAACAGGATCTTTACCGAATAAAAGTAATGCAGGATTTTCCAGCAACTCTTTTAGCCTTACTAAAAAGCTTACCGATTCCCTTCCGTCGATAATCCTATGGTCGTAACTAACTGCCAGGTACATCATCGGTTTAATAACTATTTGCCCTCCGGCAACTATGGGCCTTTCCTGTATCTTATGCATCCCAAGGATAGCGCTTTGCGGAATATTAATTATGGGGGTACTCATTAAAGAACCAAAAACCCCGCCATTAGTAATTGTAAAAGTTCCCCCGCTCATTTCTTCAATTGTCAGCTTATTTTCTTTTGCTTTTGTGGCCAGTTCCACTACCTTTTTCTCGATTTCGGCCATGCTTAAACTTTCTGCATTGCGGATCACAGGCACTACCAGACCTTTGGGTGCGGACACGGCAATTGAAACATCGCAATAATCGTGGTAAACAATATTTTCCCCATCTATCATTGCATTAAGAGTAGGCCACTCCTGCAATGCAAAGCAGCATGCTTTGGTAAAGAAACTCATAAATCCAAGATTGACACCGTGGGTTTCTTTAAATTTGTCTTTATTTTTCGTTCTGATCTCCATGATGGCGCTCATATCCACTTCGTTAAAAGTGGTGAGCATAGCGGTGGTATTTTTCGCCTCTACCAAACGTCGGCTGATCGTTTTGCGGAGGTTACTCATTTTTTGAGCGCTTTCATTTCGTCCAAATAATTCCACCCCGGGTTTTCGCCCCGGATTATTAATGGCTTCCAATACATCCTGCTTTACAATTTTACCATTGCTACCGCTTGGGGTCACTAATTTTACATCCACTTTTTTATCCGCAATAATTGCCGCTGCCACAGGCGTGGCCTTAATATCATCTGCAGGCTTTGGTTGGGGAACTGCGGGCTTAACCTCTTCACTTTTTTTAGCCGGTTCTTCATTCTTTTTTGCAGGCGGGGGGGCTGCAGCAATTTCCTGCGGGCGGGCTGCTGCTGTGTCTATACTACAGGCAATATCCCCGATTTTCAGGGTATCGCCTTCTGCGGCAATTGTTTTTAAAATCCCCGCCTGTTCTGCATTAATTTCAAAAGTGGCTTTCTCGCTTTCCAGTTCCGCAATAACTTCATCCCTATCCACCCAGTCGCCATCTTTCTTAATCCATTTTACAAGTGTCACCTCTGTAATACTTTCTCCTACAGAGGGTACTTTTATTTCTATTGCCATTAATAATTTTTTATTTTAGCGAATTTCGGTTAATTTAAAGTATTAATAAAATCGTTTTCTTAAAAAAATTAAACCTGAATTAATTAATATTATTCCCATTTTACGGTATTGTATTTCAAAATACCATTATTTATCTTTACATTTAGATCAATAATATAAACAAGCTGCCAATTAATCATTTAAAAGACCCGTTTACTAAATATTATTTACCAGTTGAAAATAAACCTATACTTTTAGGAACTATAATTTACATCACATTTTTTACTTATAAATTTTCGCTCCATGAAGCTTAAAAAATTACAAACAACGTTTATGATAATCGGCATTGCGGCATGTAACGTTGCATCAGCCCAGTTATTCATTGACAATGCCCAGTTTACCATACAACCAGGCGCTACGGTTACTGTACAGGGTGATGTAACTAGCAACACGGATATTTTAGGCACCGGGCTTTTGCAAATGAAAGGCACCGCATTGCAAAATATAAATATGAATGGCTTCACGATTCCAAATCTTGAAATTGATAATGTAAATAATGTAGCCCTTTTAGGAGCCGCCAGGGTTTCAGGTGTCTTTACATTTACAAATGGCAAACTGCAATTAGGCGCCAATAATTTTACGCTCACTAACACGGCTACGATTGCAGGTACCCCCGGAACAAGTAAATTTATAGAAACGAACGGTGCCGGGCAGGTAATAAAATTATTAACCGCCAATGTTGCTTTGTTGCAATTACCGGTTGGGGCAGGAACGCTTTACCGTCCTGCATTTGTAACCTCAACAGGTACATATTCCAATGCGAGTGTGGGTGTTAGGGTAGTGGCCGTTGCTGATCCAAATAAACCTCCAATGATCTCCGACTATGTAAAAACACACTGGCCGGTAACTAAAACCGGTATAACAGGAACAGTAACGCTTACAGGACAATATGATCAGACCGATCTTGTTGGCACAGAAGCAAATTTAAGAGGGTATTTTTTTAACGGTACAAACTGGGCTTCAACCGGCGAAGCGCATGACGCAGCTTTAAACAGGATAACAGTTCCAATTGCTACCGCTACAGGCGAGGTTTCGTCCATGGATAAATTTGTATTGACAAAAGCAAAGGTATTTTTACAAGGCGCATTTAATTCTGTAAGCGGACTTATGTCGGATGCATTAAGAACCCCTACTAATTTAATTCCTTTAACCGATCCATACAGATCAGCTCCTTTTACAGCTAATTTTATACACGTTGCCAATGCAACACCCGAAACGGCCAATGCCAGTATTTTTGCCGACCAGGCTTTAGTTGATAATAATATAGTTGATTGGGTTTTTCTTGAATTAAGGAGCAGTACCGTATCTCCGGGAAATACCGTGTTGCAGACAAGAAGCGCTTTAATAAAGAGAAATGGAGATGTTGTTGATGTAGATGGCACAAGCCCGGTAACTTTTAATAATATACTGAACGGCAACTTCACCATTGCGGTACGCCACCGGAATCATTTAGGAATAAGCGCCGACCCGGCCACCAATTTAAAAGCCCTAAATGAAACTAAATCTACTGCTACCAACCTTGACCTGACCATAGCAACTGATGCTCAAATCTTTGGCACAGCAGCTGCTTATAATGTTGTTGGTGGTAAGAATGTAATGTGGGCTGGTAATGCCAACTTTAATACAAATGTCAGGTATGGTGGTTTAGCCAATGATAAAGACTATTTATTTATTACTGCTCTGGGTAATAACCCGCTTGCCGTAATAAGTAATGTATATAGCCCGGCAGATATGAATATGAACAGGACAGTTAGATACGGAGGACTGAATAATGACAAAGATGTTCTATTTATAAGTGCCCTGGGGAATAACCCAATTGCAGTTAGAACCCAGGCTTTACCTAACTAGTATCTCTCAATATCAAATATCCCAATCGATTTTACACTATAATAAAAAACGAACAAATGAAAAAAATATATATTCTGTTGCTCAGTTTTTCGCTGATTACCCTGAATAATGTTTCGGCTCAATCAATGCAGGCCAGTATAGGTCCCGGGCCAATTGTGGCCGGTGCCGTCAAGGTGGAGATTTACGTTAAGGCACTAAGGCCCACGGTAACAACAGTTACTGAGCAGATTAGTACTTTGGAGTTTAATGTGGGTGTAATAGCTACGGCTTATACCACTCCACCGACATTGACAATTGTTTCAAACGTTTTTGGCCTTACATGGTTCGTAGAACCCCCGCTGTCCCAAGGTGGTTTCTGGAATTACCATATTTATAAAAGCCAGGACATCACTGGTGGTTACCCGTTAACAACTAATTCTGAAACACCCATAATGGAGTTACAATTAAGCGGGGGCGCACCTGTTCCCATTGCAACATCCAATAATGTATCACTCGTATCGCTTCCTGATGGTGGTTCTACCGGAGCGATGGCTTTTATCTTTACAGGGACTATCGAGGCCGTTGGCACAGCCCTGTATTACTCCCGTACATCTGATCAGGGGTATAAAACTACTGCTTCAAATGCTTTTAGCTACCGTCCTACCTCTATCAATAGTACTACTGGTGATGCCACTTCTACTGCAACAATGACGCTAGGCACCGCACCCGTTAGGTTTACCGGTTTCTCTGCCATCAAGAAAAATGATAATGCGTTACTCGCCTGGCAGGTTGAAAATGAAACTCCGATTACAGACCGCTACGAAATTGAAAGAAGTTTGAATGGCCAGAATTTCAAAAAAGTTTATACGGTATCAGCAAAAAATAACGGTAATACAAGCAATACCTATGACCTAACTGATTTGAATTTATCTTCCATTCGTTCTTCCGGCATTTTCTATTACCGCATTAAACAGGTTGATAAAGATGAACGTTATGTTTATACTGAAACAAGAAGCCTTCGTTTAACAAGCAAACAAATAGTAATAGGCGTTTATCCCAACCCGGTCAAGAGTTTTGCAAATGTGTCTATCGATATCGAGCAAAATGCGGATGCCACCATCACCATTAATGACGCTGCCGGTAAGTTGATGCAAAATATTCAAATGCAGCTATTCAAAGGGCTAAATATCAAAAAAGTAAACATGGAGGCCTTTGCTTCAGGCACCTATATGCTGAAGATACAGACAGCCACAGAAACTCAAACAATCCCTTTAGTTAAAACAAACTAAAGGCGAATAATATTTCAAATAAAAAAACCTGCCTTGAGCAGGTTTTTTTATTTGAAATAGCCCGGGGATCTAATAATCAACTGTGATACTTAACCGGGCTATATGATCGTATTACATGTTGCGACAGTTTAGAAATAATCAAACACACAGACACGAAAAGATTTTTGTAAGAGCGGGTTTTATCCGCAGGATCATAATTCCTTACCTGGATTGGGAGAAAATATAGCACAAAAAAAACCGGCTATTAACGGGCCATGATTTTATAGCAAGCTGCTATTTTAAATTGAAAATGCTTTGTTAATCAGTTCAGCCTGTTCTTTGAAGTGAATTTTAGAATAACCAGTGGCAGTAGACGCACTTTGCACGCGGCTGATAATAAAGAAATTGATATTTTTCAGGTTCATGCGTAAAAAAGTAGCTGCTCCCATATTAAATGGTTCTTCCTGTACCCAATGCCAGATTGCCTTGCTATATTTTTTGTACAACTCGTCTAATTTGGCCTGCGGCAAAGGGTAGATCTGTTCAAGCCGGATGAGGGCCACATCCGTTCTGTTATCCTTCAATTGCCTTTCCGCAAGATCAAAATACATTTTACCACTGCATAATATTGCCTTTTTTACATCCGCCGGATCTTTCACAAAAACATCATCCAGTACTTCCTTAAACCCTCCGGTAGTAAATTCACTTGCCAGGCTATAGCTGCCCGGATGACGAAGGTTCGCTTTTGGAGAAAAATTAATAAGCGGCTTTCTAAACGGCCATGCAAGCTGCCTGCGCAATACATGGAAAAAATTCGCTGCAGTGGTAACATTCGTGATCACCATATTTGATTCTGCGCACATCTGTAAAAAGCGCTCCATCCTGGCACTGCTATGCTCGGGGCCCTGCCCTTCATAACCATGAGGTAATAACATTACCACGCCATTCATGCGTTGCCATTTGGTTTCTGCAGCAGCTATAAACTGGTCAATCATCGTTTGAGCGCCATTACAAAAATCCCCGAATTGCGCTTCCCAGATTACCAATGCATTTGGGTTCGCCATTGAATAACCATATTCAAAGCCCAATACAGCATACTCACTCAATAAAGAATTGTAAATCCGGAATGGCGCCTGCATTTCCGAAAGCTGATTCAGGCGGTTATATTCAGTATTGGTATTCTCATCATAAAGAACAGAATGGCGATGGCTGAAAGTCCCTCTTTTTACATCCTGACCGCTCATACGCACGTCTTTGCCTTGTATCAATAAACTTCCATAGGCCATCAACTCGCCTGTAGCCCAGTCTACCTTATGCTCTTCTGTGTACAATCTCACTTTATCCTGCAATAATTTTTCAACTTTTTTGAGTGGTTTAAAATCAGCGGGCCATTTCATTAATCCGTTGAACAATAAGGTGAAATCTTTTTCATTAATAGCCGTAACCGGCGAAGTTTCAAAATCACCGGTCACCGCTCTTCTTAAGCTTTTCCACCAAAGCTCTGGTTTTTGAAAAGTATAAGGCAAAGGATTTTGTTTTACTTCGTCCAGCCTTTCCTGTAAGTCGGTTAAAAATTGCTTTTCCATTCCCCTTGCCAGGTCCCTGGCCTCTGGTTCGCCATTCTCTATCAGGTATTGCGTGTAAACCTCGCGCGGGTTAGGATGCCTGTCAATTAAGGCGTACAATTGCGGCTGTGTAAACTTAGGTTCATCACCTTCGTTATGCCCATGTTTCCGGTAACACACCATATCAATAAATATATCGCTGTTAAATTTCTGGCGATATTGCGTAGCTATCTCTGCAGCCTTAACAACTGCTTCGGGATCGTCGCCGTTTACATGCAATACCGGGGCTTTTACCATCGCTGCCACGGATGTACAATAGTCAGAACTGCGGGCATCATCAAAATCGGTGGTAAAACCAATCTGGTTATTAATAACAAAGTGTATCGTGCCCCCCGTATAATAACCTTTCAGGCCAGACATTTGCAGCACTTCGTAAACAACTCCCTGGGCAGCCACTGAAGAATCGCCATGTATCAATATGGGTAATATTTTATCAAAATCGCTATTATACAACACATCTGCCTTACAGCGGGAAAAGCCCACTACTATTGGATCTACAGCCTCCAGGTGAGATGGGTTAGGACAGAGTTTCAAATTGATCTTTTTTCCGGATGCAGTAATCACTTCACTGCTATAACCTAAATGATATTTTACATCTCCGCTTCCCATGGTAGTATCCGGTGTAGCGGTTCCTTCAAATTCGCTGAAGATCTGCTCGTAGGTCTTCCCCATTATATTGGCAAGTATATTCAGCCTGCCCCTGTGCGCCATGCCAATTACTACTTCCTGAACATCATTTAAAGAGGCTATATTAAGGATGGCATCAAGCGCTGCAATAGTAGTTTCACCACCTTCGAGAGAGAATCTTTTTTGTCCTACATATTTTGTATGAAGGAATTTTTCGAACATCACTCCTTCATTCAGTTTTTGCAATATTCTTTTCTGTTGTTCCAAAGGAACCGGTTGAAGCATGGTATGTTCCACAGCATGCATCATCCAGTCAAGCTTCCTTGTACTGTTATCGGCACGAAATTCTACTCCAAGATGATGGGTATAACATTTTTGTAAATGAGTGACGATGTCTTTGAGTGTAGCTTTTCCCAAACCAACAAATTTTCCCACTTCAAATGATACGGGCAAATCTGCTTCGCTTAGCCCGAAATTTTCAAGACTGAGATTGGCTTTACGATCCTTACGTTCCCGGATTGGGTTTGTTTTAGCTACCAGGTGCCCCTTTCTCCTGTAAGCCTGCAGCAATTGATACACCTTTAGTTCTTTATCAAATTGAACAGTACCCATTAAAGTATCTGTCGATGCGGCAACCGCGCTTTTTACCCCGTTAACAGCCCCGTTCCCGTTGTTGCTAACTGCAAAATCAAATCCTTCAAAAAATTTACGTAACTCCCCGTCTATACTGGAAGGATCCTTCAAAAAATCATTATACAGGCTTTCGATGTATGCCGGATGAGCATTTGTGATGTATTGAAAATCTTTCATTTTTAATAAAAAATTTATTATATGGCAATTAGGAATGCAAATATCGGTCATTTATGCTTTAGAAAAAGGAAGGAATTTAGGACTGATCTTTAAAAAACTGGCAATCACGGCGCTTAATAAAACATAGGTTGTAAAATAATAAAAGCCAGGTTCAAGCGAAGCGGTAGTATTTTTCATTGCCTTTGCCCCAAGGAATGCAATAAATATACTAACGGCAAATACATCTGCCATGGCCCATTTGCTGATTGCCGCCAGCAATTTGTGCCATTTGGCGGAAACGCTTTTTGACAGCAGGCTGTAAAAAATGATTCCGGATTTAACCAATGGAACAATGATCCCAAATAAGAAAATCAGTAAAAAGGGCAAATAGTCAGCGCTTTTCCATAAAGTTTGCAGGGTACCTACTACACTTCTTTTTTCGTTAAAAAGATTGATATCAATAAAAATATTAGCAGTAATATCGATTTTTAATATATCGAGTACGAGGCCAAAGCCTAAAAAAACGAGGGAAAGAATATGTAGCACCAGTAATATTGACCTGCTCATACGCTAATTTACAACTGAAAATAATTTTTATTCCACTAAAATAAAGTGATTCTTAAAATTCCTTATTCAATATTCTCTATTTCTTATTTCAAATCCCTATCTTTGCAGCCCAAAAATAAGATTTAAATGGCAAACCATTCAGCAACTAAGAAAGATGTGCG
>JBDTVX010000076.1:0-16106 GCA_040007015.1 Ferruginibacter sp.
TGTAGTAATCATTTAATTTTTTAAGATAATCCAGCCTGATATTTTCTTCATATTCCCTTCCGCGTTTTTGTATTTGTGCAACAAGGGTAGGTACGGATGCTTTTAAATAGATCAGCAGGTCGGGAGGCTGAACCATGGTTTTCAAAGTTTCAAAAAACTTATAGTAGTTATCAAAGTCTCTTTTGCCCATCAGGCCCATATCATGCAGGTTGGGAGCAAATATATTGGCATCTTCATAAATGGTCCTGTCTTGTATAACGGTTTCGGTACCACGATGAATTTCAAGCAGCTGTTTTAAGCGGCTGTTTAAAAAAAATATCTGCAGGTTAAAACTCCACCTGGGCATATCATCATAAAAATCATTTAAATAAGGATTGTGATCCACATCCTCAAATTGCGGTATCCACCTGTAATGTTTACTCAACATTTCTGTTAAAGTAGTTTTACCTGCGCCAATATTTCCGGCCACCGCGATATGCTTTGGTTTTTTGGATTTTGCCATGCCCATCCCCTAAGGGATAATATTTAAGGTTAAAAATTGAATGCTCCGTAAAGATTGAAAGTAAGCAAACATAATAATATTCCGGTTATAAAGTTGAAATGTTGATTGGTGAAGTAAGTGGAGAAGTTGAAATGTTGACAAATACCGTCACCACCAACCAACCACCAATCAACTTATCAAAATCAATAATTTAGCCCGATCGCATTCCTAACCAATCGCATCGTTGCTTTTGCGCTTACCCTGGCCTTTTCGGCTCCTTTTTCCATTACATCTTTTAAATATCTTTCGTCATTCAAAATAACATCTACTTTACCCCGGATAGGAGAAATAAAATTTACCATATCTTCCGCCAATTGCTTTTTCATATCACCATAACGAATAGCACAGTTGTTGTAATCATCTTCATATTTCTTAATCACCTCACCGTCGCTGACCAATTTCATCAAAGCAAAAATATTTTCAATATATGCGGGCTTGTCCGAATTATTTTCAGTTGGCCCGCTATCCGTTTTCGCCTTCATTACTTTTTTCCTGATCGCATCATCTTCATCCGATAAAAACAGGGTGGCCATCGTGTTTTCGCTCTTGCTCATTTTACCGCTGCCATCCAGACTGGGAACTTTTACCAACATCTCGTTATAGTTAAAAGATTCCGGTTCAGGAAAAATTTCTCCATAACGGTGGTTAAACCGGTTCGCAAAATTCCTCACCATTTCCAAATGCTGTTCCTGGTCCTTTCCTACCGGAACATACCTGGCACGATGCAAAATAATATCCGCTGCCTGCAATACGGGATAAGTCAATAACCCGGCATTTATATTTCCGGGATGCTGCCTGATCTTATCTTTAAATGTAACCGTTTTTTCTAATTCGCCTGTATAAGCAAGCATATTAAGGTATAAATACAACTCCGATGTTTCATACACCTGGCTCTGGCAGTATAAGGCTACTTTATCAGGATCCAGGCCACAGGCAATATTTTCTGCCAACACCCTGTGAACATTCGCTTTCAGTTCCTTTGTATCAGGATGCGTAGTAAGCGAATGCAGGTCTGCAACCATAAAATAACAGTTAAAATCATCCTGCATTTTTACATAGTTCCGGATAGCTCCAAAATAATTTCCCAGGTGCAAAAAACCGGTGGGCCTGATGCCACTCATTACTATTTCTTTTTTTATTGTCATCAGCTAAACTGTATTGATATGAAATGCTTAAAATTTAAGTATGGCAAAGGTTACAAGAAAAAATTAAAATGGAGGAATTATTAGAAAAAAAACAGTTAAACAGGAAATATTGATTGCAAAGCACAAAATCAATATTTTACTTACAAAATGTATAAGTAATTGCCCCGTCTCTTATTTCCACCCATCCTAATAATCATTTTCTTTTTTTGGTTTGGGCTTATCAGTTTTGGTGGGCGTCAGCTTATTTTTATCAGCCGGCTTCGTTGAAGGAACCAGGCCATTTCCTTTTATATCGGCTGGTTTATTTCCTGCAGGAGTAACCGGCTGGCCTTCTTTTTTTTCTTCTGGTTTATTTGATAAAGGCGGAAGCGATTCTTTTCCTTTTACATTAGCGTTAGTGTCTGGCTTTGCAGTATTAAATTCACTTTCAAGTGGTACCTCGGGGTTTGTCTTGTCGGATAAAGGTTCATTGGTAAAATCAGTAGCGTCGCCATTACCCGGGCCATCCGTACTGTTGGAATCCCCCTGGTTTACGATGTTTTCAAATCGCTGATCTGCATAAACAGGGTTATTCGCCATCTCCGCAGGTTCTGAAAAAGTGAGCTCCCGCCCATACGGCAAAGTCTTGTCTGCGTATACTTTTTTCATAAAATATCCCCATTTCGGCAGGGCCATTTCATTACCCCCACTTGTACCTGCATAGATCCTTATAAACGGATCATCGCAACCAACCCAGGTGCCGGCAAGCAGTTCGGGAGTATAACCTATAAACCAGCCATCGGCATTGTCATTGGTAGTTCCGGTCTTTCCCGCTTTTTGTGCAGGGATATCGTAATTGTTCAATGATCTGCCGGTGCCTATTTGAACAACCCCCTGCATTAGTTTAACCATAGTATATGCATCCTGTTCGCTGATCACCTGTTTGCTGCTGATCTGTGTAAAATCTTCTAACAAATTGCCATTTTTATCCTCTACACGGCTTATAAATATCGGTTCTGTATTAAAACCCTTGTTGGGAAACATAGTATAGGCCTGTAGCATTTGCAACAAGGGTACTTCGGCAGCGCCCAGTGCGAGAGAAGTAAAAGGAGGAAGCTTTGCGGTAATGCCAACACTCTTTGCAAAATCTATGATCCTGTCCACTCCCAATAAATTTGTCATGAATACCGAGGCGGTATTTTTGGAAAACGCAAGGCAGTTGGCCAATGTGCCTCCGCCGCCAGAGAAGGTTCTGACTTCTTTGCCATATTGTACAGGGCCTCCCGGAATTATGGTGGAAGGAGTATACCCCGCATCCTGCACAGCTAAAGCATAAATAAGCGGCTTAATGGTAGAGCCTACCTGCCTGCTGGCAGTAACGTGATCGTATTTGAACCATTTAAAATCTATACCGCCAACCCAGCATTTTATTTCACCGGTTTTAGGGTCCATTGCTACAAAAGAAGTTTGCATTAATTCCCTGTGATATTTGATAGAATCTCTGGGAGTCATTACTGTATCTAACTCACGTTTTGCATTCCAGGCAAACACTTTCATTTTTACCGGAACTAAAAAAGACTTCCTGATATCTTCTGGCTTTATCTCGTCTTCGGTCATGCTCTTCCAGCGTTCACTGTTTTTCATCGCATTTTCAATAATATTTTCCCGACCCTTCCACATCCTGTCGCCATTATTTTTCAAAAGATTGTTCAATTTTTTTTGAATTACGGGCATATGTTGTACTACTGATTCCTCTGCGTATTGCTGCATTTTGGAATTGATGGTGGTATATATTTTTAATCCTCCACGGTACAGGTCATAGTATTCTCCCGTCTTTGGGTTTTTATGTATTTTGCACCAGTCCTTCATTCGCTCTCCCAGGGCGGTACGGAAATAAGGGGCGATACCTACATTGTCATCCGCTTTTTTGTAATTGGTGATCAGCGGCTTCGCTTTTAATCTTGCTCCCTGCTCCCCGGTTAAATATTGTTGTTTACAATCTACCATTCTTTCTATTACAGTATTACGTCTGTTGAGTGCTGCAGCCGGGTGGCGGATCGGTTCGTAGCCAAAGCCCTTTAGCATTCCTACCAAAACGGCGGCTTCTTCGATATTCAGGTCGGCGGGTTCTTTTTGAAAATAGGCTTTTGACGCATTTCTTATACCGTAATTATTCCCCCAGGGCGCCCTGTTCAGGTATAACGTGATGATCTCTTCCTTGGTGAAATTCCGTTCCAGCTTCACTGCAATTATCCATTCCTTAATTTTTTCAATGCCTCTTTTTAAAACATTGCCCTTTCCCTGTCCTAGCATCATCTTGGCCAATTGCTGTGTTATGGGGCTACCGCCGCCTGCCGTACCCAATTTTACGATCGCTCTTGCCACGGCCCTGGCATCAATTCCTGAATGATCATAAAAATTCTGATCTTCCGTTGCTACCAATGCGTGAATAATATTGGGTGAAATCTGGCTGTATTTTATTTCACTCCGGTTTTCGGCATAATATTTACCCATCAATTTTCCATCGCTGGTATATACTTCACTGGCAAGGTCGGCTTCCGGATTTTCAAGGTCTTCCAGTGAAGGCATTTTCCCAAATGCCCCAAAATTAGCAAGTGCAAAGATCAGTATTACCAATAACAAGCCTCCGAAAAATACCCTCCATAAAATTTTCACTGATTTTTTCATTGTCTTGTTTTCTTTTTTATTTTTCATGGCGAAGGTGGTTGGTCATTGTTGGTTGGTCCTTGTTCGCTGAGCGATGGTCGTTGATGGTTGGTAGTGGTTGGTGGACGGTTCAGGCTGCCGCATGAGTACGATCAACCAGCAACGACCAACGCCTAAAACTTACCCGGATACACTTTATTAAGCAACCCGATATAGGCTGCAATATCTTTATTCGTTTTTAATAATTGAAGATTTTCATCGCTGATCAGGTAAAATGAATATTTGTTGGCAGGTAACCATGAAACTTCTTCAGGCGCCGCTTTTTTAACTTTCACTAAAAAACTATAAGCGGCAGCGGCATCACCAAATGGAGCAAAAATCAATAGCGCCCGGTCTTTATCAATCGCATCTCTTGTTAAGGTAATTGGCTCTCCCCTGAAACTTTCCCCCAGGTAGCGGTTAAAGGCATTTTTTGATTCATTTACATAGGTGCCATCCACTTTATCCATTACCATAATTACATTGTGCGGTGACTCAATATTTAAAGTAAACGGTCCATTTACAAAAACAGTAGGCGCTTTTTTCACACTGTCTTTTACAGGTGGCCGGATAGCAGGGATGATTGGTTTTGAGGTATCCTTAACTACTGGTTTTTGAATCACTGCCAGGCTATCTTTCACGGTTATGGCAGAAGGCTTTATTTGGTTCTTGCTGGTATCAACAACGCGTACCGGCGATTTGATAAGGTTTAAATCATTTCTTATTAAAACCGGGCGCTCATCTATCTTTACGATTTCATCATCTTTTGCCCTGGTTATTTCCAGCTTTGAAAGATAGGACTCTATTTCCGCCCTTCTTTTTAATACATCAATCATTCGCTCCGCTTTTGGGGCAAGCTTTGCACCAGGATATAAGCTCAGGATATTATTTAACACCGAAATAGCGGTACTGTCTGCGTGCTGTTTGATGTGGTATACCGCTTCAATATACAAGAGTTGCGGACTCCAGTAATTAGTACCATATACACTATCCGCCTTTTTCTTTTCAGCAAAAGCCTGTTCAAAATTTCCCTCTATAAATAGGTTATAAATGGATTCGTATCTTTTAGTGCCCTCCGCATTTTTTGTTTTGGGGTTAGCGGCAGACGGATTATTCAATATTAATGCGGAATGACTGTGGGCAAAGTTTTTAGTAAGCAGGTTTTTATAATAAGCCGCTTTATCCGCATTGCCTAGTTTAGTATAGCAAAAATACAGGCCCAGGTATAATTCCCCGTTATACAACGAATCCGGGAAGCGTAATAAGGATTGATCGTAAGTGTTAATCGCCTGCTGGTAATCTTCCAGTTCGTCCTGGAATAATTTTGCCAGCTCAAATGTATTGATCGCAATTAAAGAATTGCTTTCTGTCATTTTTTCCGGCGTCAATGGAATACCCCCCATCAGACCTTCATAACTTATATCTTCGGGTTGCACAATATCGTTAGAATTTTTGACGGCATTTGATCCTGACAAATTTTTGTCCCCGGACGCTTTTTTACTTTTGGGATCAGGCGGCTTATCAATATCGTCTGGAGCGACATTGAGCCCGGGATTAGTCAAATTATCCACGGCAGCTTCAGTGGCATTTTTCCTTTGCCAGTTATCTGCATTTTTACGTGCACCCCATTTTCTTTTAAAATCATTTAAACCGCTTGATTTTACGGAAGCGTTATAAAAATACCATTCCCCCTTGCTTCCTGCAGCAAAAAGATCTACCGGTTCATTTCTTTTGTTATCAAACTTATTATCAAATCCGACCGGCATATCGCCGGCATTTTTTTCGTCTTCTTTTATTCCTCTTTCTTTGCGTAACCGCTTTATCATTTTTTTAATAAGGGCTTCTCTCTCCGCAGGGGCCATTGCCGCGATAACCTGCAAACTGTCTTCCCTTTCTATGATAACAATTTTTTCCACGATTTTCGCCAGTGCATTTCTTCTTGCCTGGATAGATGCTAACCGGTCATTGAGGGTGGTATCGCCGGATTGCAAACTATCGTAAAATGCAAAAGCGGCTCTATATTGCTTTCGGTTGAAAGCGATATCCGCAAGTTGCAGAAAAGCCCGGTTTTTATAAGAAATATTTGTTTCGTTATATTGTAAACTTTTATTGAAGTAGCCAGCTGCGGCATTGCTGTCGGGCTTTTGCATTGCCAGTTCACCAGCAGAATAGTAAATAATATCCCGGAACGACTCAAACTTATCTTTTTTTGCCATTCTTACCAGGTTGTTGATGCTGTTGGTCAACTCTTCAGGATTAGAGCTCTTTAGCATTTTGGCGTTATTTAGCCTCGCATATATATCCATTAAAGGGTCAACGGTATGTGTTGAAACCTTCTCATAATAAAAAGTAGCTTTATCAAACTGGTTATTAATTTCAAATAGCTGCGCCAGCAGGAATTCTGATCTTGACAAGTCTGCCTTGGTATCCGCATTACTCAATGATCTTTCGAGGTAATTGGCAGCGCTGTCAAAAATATTTTGTTTGTAGAACCAATATGCATTTACCTCGTCGAGATCATTGCGAAGCCGGGGGGGCAGGTTTGGATCATGCTCCAAAGTGTTGATCAAACCGGCTGATTCGCCCATCTCATTTTGCTCAATTAAGGTGTGTGCCATCCAGATCAGTGCATCGTTCCTGCTGGGCGGCAAGGCCGTCACTTTTTGCAGGATATTTTGTTTTTCCTTATTTGCAATGCTTATTAAGCTATTACTCGATGCATCGGTTGTACCTACTACCCTGCTATCGTCCTCATGTTTTTTTCGGGGAAAAAGATTGTAATTTATAAATTGAAAAGTAGCTGCCGCAGAATCAAAATCTTTCCTGTAAAAAAATGCCTTGCCCATCATCAGGTACATATTATCTATCCAGTCATTTCTCAGGTCATGCAGGAGGATACCGGCGGTGGCTTTAAAAAGCACCGAATCTAATTCGGATTTTTGACTGGCGGTATTTTCCAACGTGTAGGGATAATAGCTTAACAGCTTACTGTAGTCGTCTTTCTGTGCTGCTTTGGCCCTTTCTATAACAGTGTTTATTTTATTTTTGGCGTTGTAATAATAATTATAATGGGTATAATTATTCTGGAAAAAATGCCTTACGAAAGTAAATTTCTTGTCAGCCATTCTTTCGGAGCCTAATTTCCTGTTCTCAAATTTTTCCGGCTTTTTTTCTTTACCAAGAAGGTCAATCGTCCAGGTGGGTAACTGCGCCACCGCGCTATTCATGAATACACAGGCCGCGGATAAAAGCAATACCGGTAAAAAAATCTTTTTTAACATGTAATCAATGATTAAAAGAAAGCGGTTAAATATCGGCTATTTTCCGGAATTAGCGGAGATAATGCATAAGGTTTCTTATTTTTAACATCCAATAATGAAACCAGTTATGGGCAAATTAGATGCCAACAGCACACTAAAACGTTTAAGAAACCGCTATCGCCTGGTGGTAATGAATGAGGACACTTATGAGGAAGTGGTTAAGTTCAGGTTAAGCCGCCTCAGTGTGTATATTGTGTTAAGCAGTGTTTTTGTATTGCTTACTGTTTTAACAGTTGCCCTGATCGTATTTACTCCCATTAAATATTATCTCCCTGGTGTAGGATATGGCGATGCACGGCAGATCAAAGAATTCCGGCAATTAAAAATACGTACGGATTCAATGGAAAATGCACTCAAATACAAGCAGCAATATTTTGATGATATAAAAAAAGTGTTACAGGGTAAAATTACTGTTTTAGATACCACCAAGCTGGATTTACCCAAGCTTGATAATATCAATGAGTAATCCAGCAGATTTATAAATAATCCAATAATTTTATATCTGTACAGGAATCAAAGATTAAAGTTGTCTTTTTGACGAAAATAAACAGGTTTTAACTCCCTAGAACGTATATTTTCGCATTGAACAAAACAAAAAATATTTTATCCCTGAAAGTATAATGGCTTTACATATTGTTTTAAACCAATATTCATATTCTACAGCTTTGTCAATGTTTAATTCAAAAGCTAAGTTGTTTGCCGGAGAATTATCTACCGGAAATACAACTATTATCGACGCCGCTCCTATTATAAATGATGATATTGAGAGCGACGGCGATATCCGGAAAGGCTCGCTAAATGGCCGGCTTTTGACAAAATCAAAAATTTTCATTGGCCCGGAAGGCACTATGGAAGCCAATATAAACGGCCAGCAGTCAGATGTGCCGGGTAAAGTATGCGGGCAAATAAAAATAAAGGAATTACCTTAATTATGGGATAAATGCAATGTAAAGGATGATATTTTTGCTGACACATTACAGGTGGAGTAAACTGCCAGTTCTAGTAGTTGCTGTAATACAGGCACCAACATAGTGGAGCTTAAATAAAGGATTGGGTAATGTTGTGAATGAATAATCTTTAAAATATCTTTGCCGGCACATGGATCCACGAAAAAAAATAATTGTGCCGCTCATTGCCATATTTGTAATTTTTGGCGGTTCGATCCCGGCTTCTAAACACCTGCTGGCCAAATGGGGTATCGATTACTCCGTTTTGATCATAGCGAATCTTTTATTCTTTTTAATAAGCCTGGTCGTCTTTTTTATGCAGCAAAAGGCTTTGGCCAACAGTAATCCCAATGTTTTTGTACGCAGTGTAATGGGTGGTATGTTACTAAAAATGTTCGTATGTATCATTTCAGTCATAGTGTATAAGATAGTTGAAGGTGATAATGTTAGCAAGGTGTCTGTGTTTGCGGCTATGTTTTTATACCTCTTGTATCTTATAGCAGAGGTAGCAGTAATAACCAAACTGATGAAACAAAAAAATGCCTAAGCAGGAAGCACCCTTACACCAGTTAAAACAATACCTGCCAGAAGGAAGTTTTGACGAAGTGTCAAATTACCTGCAGCAATACAAAGTACAACTAACCATTACCCGTGAACGAAAATCCGTGTTGGGAGATTATAGAAATTCCTTCGCCGATAAAAATCACCGCATCAGTGTAAACGGTAACCTGAACCCATATGCGTTTTTAATTACTTTGCTGCATGAAATGGCGCACCTTTTCACTTACGAGCGCTTCGGGCACCGTGTACCCGCGCACGGGCCGGAGTGGAAGAATGAATACAGTAAAGTACTGGCCAGGTTTTTATTAAAGAAAATATTTCCGCCGGATATTCAAAAATCATTGTTAAAAACGCTTCAAAACCCGGCTGCGAGCAGTTGCGCGGATACTTCCCTGCTGAGGGTATTGCATCAATATGACATAAAAAAAGAAGGGGTTAGTTTGATAGAGGCATTACCTGCGGGAAGCCTGTTTAAAATTAAGGGAGGCAGGGAATTTAAAAAAGAAGAAAAAGTACGCAAGCGTTTTAAATGTGTGGAAGTTGCAACAGGTAAAATATATTTATTCAGCCCGGTATACGAGGTGTATGTGGAAAAATAAAATGCGCGAATCACCTTGTCCAGGGTATGTGTGGTTACTGATGGATCAATCCTTTCACAATACTTTTATCATCCATATATCACAACCGTTGTGCCCGCTATTTCCCAGCGGGCCATCTAAATAAGTAAAGCCGAGTCGCTCATACATCGGTATCGCCACAATTAATTCCGGCATCGTTTCCAGGTATACTTTTTTATACCCCCTGTTCTTTGCTGCGTTCAAACATTCTTCCATTAGTATTTTCCCCAATCCCTTACCGCGTGCAACTGGTGATAAATAGATTTTTACCAATTCGCAGGTATCGGAGTCCAACCCTTCTGTGGGATATATCCCCGCGCCACCAACAAGCTCGTCATTCGCCAGGGCTACATAATATATTGCTTTTCCCGTTTGAAATAATTCGTATAAATGATCCGTGGTTTCATCAAAATAAACAGTGCCGGGCTTATTGGCATTAAATTCTTTTAATCCATTTCTTATAATATTTGCCAATGCGTCATTATCATTTTTACCTATTGATCTTATCAAAATTTTCTGCATAATCACTTTTTCCTACACGTTTTTATTATCATTATATAAAATAATCGAAACTATAGGTATTTATAAAATTCACTGATAACCTAATAAATTCCGCCATCGCCAGCTTTAAGCCAGTAATATTTTCAACAATGTAATAAAAATAATATAAGTTGGTATTTAAATTGCCTGAAGGATGTTATCACATTTCGTGTTCTTTAAAGATCTTAACAGAATAGCTTCGTTATTTTATATGGGAAAACCGGATTTTGGCGCAAAAAATAATTATTTTCTGAAATTAGCCGTAGTAGAAACCGGTAATTGCGAATTTATTATATAATTTTAGTTTAAAAGTGTTCGAACAATAACTTTTTTGATGATTTAATTCTACATATATTGGAAGTTACACAAAAATACGGGGAAGACGAATTGGTAATATTACTTCAAAAGCAGGATCAGCAGGCTTTTTCGTATCTCTATGATAATTATGCGTCCGCGTTAAACGGCATTATTTTCAGACTGGTAGAGGATAAAACACTTTCCGAAGATATCTTGCAGGAAGCTTTTATTAAGATATGGAATAATTTTTCAAGCTACGATAAATCGAAAGGCCGCTTGTTTACCTGGATGATGAACCTTACCCGGAACCTTGCAATTGATACATTAAGAAGTAAGGGGTATAAAAAGCAAAATAAGATCTCCGGAGATGAAAATTCCGTAAATAATCTGCAGGATACCAGTTCCGGAATGGATAAATTTGATTCAATGGGCATTAGGAAACAATTAAGTAATTTAAAACCCGATCAGCGGATAGTTATTGATCTTGCCTATTTTAATGGATTTACACAGGACGAGATAGCCAAAGAAATCGGGATCCCGTTAGGAACAGTTAAAACGAGAATGAGAACCGCGATACTGGAATTAAGAAGAATACTGCAATACACATAAATTGAAATTACAAGATATCATATCATCGGGTTTGCTGGAGCTTTATGCTGCCGGAATTGCTACTGAAGAGGAAATGCTTGAAGTGGAGGAAGGCATAGCTCAATACCCGGAAGTAGCAGCAGAACTAAAGGCAATCAGCTCCGGCATGGAAGCCTACGTGAACGCATATGCGATTGTGCCGGCAGCAGGCGTAAAAGAGAAAATATTTTCACAGATCAATACGGTTGAAAATGGCAAAAGAAATACGGTCGGTAAATCCCAGGTTCCGGGTGCAAAGGTGATTGACATAAACACTTTCTGGAAATTGACCGCTGCTGCCTCTGTTGTATTATTGATAGCGAGCATTGGCCTCAATATTATTACTTATTACAAGTACAGCGAAGCCGATAAGAACCTGTTGGTAGCTACGCAAACATTGGGAGGTCTCGAAGAGAAAAACAAAATAATGGAAGCCGGGATGAATGTGGTGCAGAGTAAATATAGCGTGCCTGTATCCTTAAAGGGACAGCAGGCGGCCCCAGGCGCTGCGGCTAAAATTTTCTGGATGCAAAATACGGGTGAAGTATTTATTGATCCAAGTAATCTGCCTGAAGCCCCTGAAGGAAAGCAATACCAGCTTTGGGCCTTCGTAGACGGCAAACCAGTGGATGGCGGAATGATATTGACTTCAACAAAAGGTGACAAATACCGCATACAAAAAATGAAAAGTTTCGGTAAGGTGGAGGCTTTTGCGGTAACGCTTGAAACTGAAAAAGGAAATCAATCGCCCAAAGGGCCAATCTACGTAATGGGCAATATGTAGAAAAAAACATTCCTTATAATTATAGGATATGCCCCGCATACTGCTGCGGGGCATATTTATTTCGCCCGGACATGCAATTATGCATCGGCTTCGCCCAGCCCTATAAAAACCTGTAGCAATAAAGCCAGCGACGAAGTGAAATTAATTCCATCCGGGTCTGCAAGATCCCTGTGCGGATAACTGCCTGCCGGTATAGGTTCCTGGCCGGTTACTTTGCCATCGAATAATTTTTCTATGAACCCTGCACCTCCCTGCTCCAGCATTTCCGCCACGGCAAAATATGCTTCCTGCAGATCAGCAAGTCTTGCTTCATTTGGATGAACAAATGGCGGGGGCGTGCTACCGGGTAATGGTTTTGTACCCAAATGATTTTCCATCAGCCTTCTTCTGAAGTTGCGGATCGCTTTGCTCCTCCCCGCTTCAATTTCCCTGTTAAAACAAACCAGCGAAAGATTGCCATCAAACATAAATCCCCTCCTGTTAAATGATCCGCTGCCACCAAACAGCCACATATCATCAACAATCACAAGCGTATGCATGAGGCGTATGGGCCTGCCCGGAAAACCGATCGGGTGAAAGATCTGAACACGATCTTCTGTTCCTTCCTTCAATGCATTGAAAGCTTTTATCCTGCGGTCATAGGCACGGGCAGCAAAAGATTCATACCCCTTCCCAACCGTCACTTCTTTGCTAACGGCAATCAGTATGCGAATTCCTTTTTTTTCTGCCAGTTGTTCTGCCAGCAGTGAAACAAGGTCGGTTTCTTCACCTGGAGGATCATTCGCATTCTCCGGATCAGAGGTATCATTGGGAATATAATCCGTAAATGAAAATGCGCTGGTTTCAATATAGATGAGGTCCCTGGCAGATTGAATGGCAGAGCGTAGCACCGGTATTGAATCTCTTCGTCCATGCTTTGCCGTTAGTGCGTCATGCCGGAATTCTGAATAAAGAAAATCTCCCTTTGCGCTGTTGGCCAATGAAGTAATTGCATTGCGTACCTGTACGTTGGACGCGGGTTGTGAAGGAATAAAACTGGCAACCGAATTCACCAGTGAGCTCCAATCGGAAGGCATTTGATCGAATACCTGGTCAGGAATCAATTTTAGAGCGGCAGAATCCGCGCCCGGAGCAATGTCCTGGAGCACCGCTGCAGAAAAATTTCCAGTGGGTACAGGGATTGGAACCGCCCACCTGGTATCACTATCGAGTTCCTGCAATCTTACACCAAGGTTCCGCGTTCTGCGCAATGCCGCACGTGCTACCTGGTAAGCCAGTAGTCCGCCGGAGGTGCCAAAACCCATCCCAAGGAATTCTTCACCACCTGGACTGCCGGGGCTACCGGCACGATGCAGGCTGCTACGGCTGTCGGACCTTAGCCACATGCCACTCACTACCGAGTTCCAATCCCCGGCCGCGTTTCGTCCCGAAGTAATATTTTCATTTCGCGTCATCAATGGTAAACGCGGGGCCACACGCGGCTGATTTTCATTTCCCAAACTGAGCGCAACGTCAACTGCACTCGCAACATCAGTTATTACCGGAAGTGTATCTAAACCTTGTGTAGGTAATCCTAACAATCCTGCAGGAGCAGTACTTTGTTCCGTTGCTGTTCCGAATTGATTGGTCCCTTTATCGGACAATGTTCTTTCAGAAGCACTCAAATCGGCAGGCGCTGAAACAACCGTTCCTAATAAACCGAATGAGCGCTTTCCCCCGGTTCTGTTCACTGCAACCAGGTCAAATAATAATTTCGGACGAACCGGTAATGCTTCTTCTTTCCTCAGGCCAAAGGGGTTGGTGATAATGAACCCCGTGGAAAACTGGGCGTTTAATACGCTCCCCGCTCCATTGCCACGACCCTCGCGCGCATCGGCTAAAAACTTCCGGTTATAAACACGCACAGCAGTACCGGATGCGAGTTGTGGTGTACCGGGTACTGTTTCCGGAACAACCATTTGCAAAAATACATCCCGCTGATCTGCCGGTGCAATCAAAAAATGCGCTGATAGCTGCACATTCTGTAAACGTCCTGCGATGGTTCCATCACCTCCAGCAGGAAATACCGGCCATTCCGAAATTGCAGGATCAGCGGCAACTGAAAAATCTGAATTGATCACCGGTGATACAGTAAGCGAAAAATTTGCGGCATTGCGGATGACCTGTTCTTCGGCTGCAAGTAGCTGGTTGCCGTTGATGAAGAAATTCAGGGTTTCATCATGGAAAACCGGGACCTGGAAATCGGGGCCGGCAAACGGCGCTTCCAATGTATCGGTGCCCCTTAAATGCACATTGATATCATCCGCAAAAACAGTGAGGAAATCGCGTTTCATGGTCACACCGGATGCAAGCGCCTGGGGTGTAAAACTATTGGCGAGCGTACCAAATGTTGCCGGGCCGATCTCCATTTTTTTATTGATACCTTGTGGATCCGTTACTGTTATTGGCTGTTCATTGTTCTGGATTTTATAAACGCCCTCTGCGTTTTTTATTGCATCGAGATTGTTGAATTGCGTGGCGCCGTCTGTAAACGGATTTCTGAATAACGAAACCAATCGCACCCTTACTTCTGCAGTCAATGAATTTATTAACAGGGAGAGCTGTGTGTTTGAGACAACGGGAGGAGTAGTGGAGGCAAAATCTTTTGAAATAATAGCCTGGAACTTTTCGGCGATCGCTACAAATGCCGAGGCTACTGATAGCGGATCGATCAACTGCCCTGCAGCATCATGTATTGATATCTTTCCTCCTTTTATGGCAAGATGGCCACCGGGGTCAACATTACCTGTTGTGGGCCCATCACCAATATCGGCTGTATCGTGATATGCAAAATATAATGGCACCGGGCGTTGTGGCTGATCAGTCCGGGCTGTTTTTCCTTCGAGTACACGGCTATACAAACGTGTAAGCCGGGAATACACCTGCGGTTGTAATTTTATTACCCAGGTGGTTTCCTCAGGGAGATTTCCATCGCCCATCGATATCCGCACATTAAATGCCTTATTTAACAATCCTGCGGCGGGTGCAAGCCATTCTCCGTCTGTAGCATTACTTTTCAGCGTTAAGGGACTATCACTCTCCTCCAACGGTTTATCACCATCCTGCCAGGTATATGATAATTGCGGATTGGCGATACCTAAAATTGAAATAACATCTTGCAGCATGTTTTTACGATTTGAAATTCTTTCAAATATTTACTGTAACTATAGCAGCGGTATTGTCAGGAGCGGTTAAACGGATCCTGACAACCCCATGCACCGGCGGAAATGCTACGGCCGGATAAAATTTCTTGAATATTGCCCCGTACCGGATCGGTTGCGGCAAATGGCCGGCAGGATCGCGCAATATCGTTGTTGCCAGGGCCTGTGGCAGCTTTACCAGTGGGCCGGTGTGTATCTTGGAAAATACTATTCTCAACAGCAAACCTCCATGAGCGCCCTGTCCAACATAAGTAATTTCAAGTGTAAAGTTTCCGAAAAGTGGCGGTATGAACGGAGTAGTACTTTCAAAAAATACCAACAGATCCCTACCGGATTTACTTGCGGCAGGGTTCGATAAATTTGATTGGAAAGATGATGTTATCTCCCCGCTAACCATTCTTTCGGAAGCACGTGTCAACGGATCGGACAGCCTGATCCTGAATAAAAATTTTGGCCCGGCAACATTAAGCGTAACCTGGAAAGTTCTTCGCTGATCTGCATCTTTATCTGAAAAATATACCTGCCCTTTTACAGGGGATGCAATCACCGGTAATGCCTGTTTTAAAAATATGGAAGGAACGGGATCGTCAGCAAATTTCTTTTCTGTAAAGTCCCAGGCAAATATCTCCAGCCTGAAACTGCCGTGTGGTGTTACATCCGTCAAAGCATCACTTTTAAAAGAAATAATTACTGATGTGGAAGTTGCCTGCGTTGCCTTAAATTCGATAATATCCGGAAGAGTTGCAGGTAATTTTTCAACCTTGACTAAATTGGATTGCTGCGATCTCCCTGCAATCAATCCATTCACCAAATCTGTCTGGCCCGTTGATGCTGCACGATAA
>JBDTVX010000077.1:0-16096 GCA_040007015.1 Ferruginibacter sp.
AAAAGCGGTTGGTAAAAACCGAGCGCCTCGAGATAAACACAACATTTTTCCCGTCCGGGGTAAAACCTCTCACAATATCAGGGCCCGGGTGCCAGGTGAGCCTTGTGGGTATACCGCCGTCTACCGAAACAATATATACATCCGTATTGCCATCGTATTGCGCACTAAAGGCGATCATACTTCCATCGGGAGAAAAGACGGGGTTCGATTCAACACCCTCATCTACCGTCAGCCTCCTCGGTTGTGTGCCATCGGTATTTGCCACCCAAAGGTCCTCTGCATAAATAAAAGCAATGTGATTGGCGCTAATGGCAGGCTGGGCCAGCATCCTGGTATCTTTTGTATCAATACCGGATACAATTGCCGGAACAAATGATAACAGGAGGAACAGAATTTGAAATGAACTTTTCGGATGATTCATAAATAGAAATAAGGTTTAAAATAAAAATGATTTGAATAAATAGCAGTTGCTTGCAGGTTGTACTTTATAACGATTACGGCAATGTTTTACTAAAGTAATCTTTTTTATGAAAAAATACCCATCCTGCAGTAATCCTTAAGATACTGTTTAAAAATGATTTTTTGTTAACGAACATTCGTTCCGATAGCTATCGGATGGTTGCTGATTGTTGAGCGTTAAGAGTTGAGAGTTGGTGGTTGTTTGTTGTTTGATTAATGATGGTAAAGCACCTTACAATGAATCATCCACCTTTGTCCATCAACGGCCAACCACCAACCATCAACCTTCTTTTGGAGCCAATACGCAGTATTGCCGGATCATCAGTTAGTTTATGCACACCTCTTAAAAAGCAGGTCGTTCAAAGGCATATTTATATTCACACCAAAATTTATCCAGCGCTATCATGCGGGGCTTTAGAAAAGAAATGATGGCGGGCCAATCCGCTTTGTTTAACACATTTACACGTTGAAGCGTGGTATAAATACTGCTGACAGATTTACCATGCTGATCGGTGGTAAGTAAATCCCCTTGCCATACCTCATTGGTGAACTGTTCCAATATTTTTTTTAATTGTATCAACTTTTCAAAGTGCAACTGTTGTAAAGCGGTGTCCTTATGTGAAAGTGTGATGGAAATTTTAGCGGATTTATTGTCCGCCATCAAAATAAATCTTATATCCTTCTCCCCTGTTTTATAATTAACCCAATTGATCTTTTTCTCTTCAGCAGAAAGAACCGGTGCGAGGTACCCGCCGAAAGTTGTCCAGAATTGCTGTGTTAATAAAGAGGTTTCCTGCCTGGAATACATGCAGTAAAATTAAGGGTGTCTGGGTAGTAAATATAACCCTTTCGACATAGCCGCATCATTAATGCGATACAAACTTTAATCCCGCAATGGAAGTTACCAGGGTTACAATAAAAAACAGCCTCCAAAAGTCTGCCGGTTCTTTAAAAATTAAAACGCCAATAATAACAGTACCCGCGGCGCCAATACCCGTCCATACAGCGTATGCCGTGCCCAATGGCAACGTTTGGCTGGCCTTGTAAAGCAGCAGCATACTGATGGAAAGACTGATAAAAAACCCTGTCATCCACAAGGCAGCGGAATTGCCGCTGGCGGTTTTAGCCTTAGCCAGGCAGGTTGTAAAACCGACTTCAAAAAATCCGGCGATGATTAATATGATCCAGTTCATAATAGCTGATTTGTTTAGTTAAGGAGCTAAGGTATAAGCGAGCGGTTGAAAAGCTGATAAGTTCTAATGCTGTCAACCAGCGCTGGGTTAAGAATAAAATTAAGGATTGATTTGCGACCCGATAGTTATTGGTTCACAAATTAGTGTTTAGTTAAGCTCCGTTAGGACCAGCGTGTTTATAGTTATCCACTATTTTAAAGCCGGCGCCGTAAGTGCTGCATAAATTACGTGGCGCCTAGGGAGCCAAGTACAAGATCAATAATATTTTTACAAGCAATGAACTCCGATGGAGCAAAAATCGGGTCACACCTAACATAAACTCTGGTTATTCAAACAATCAACTTATCAACTTATCAACTACTCAACTTAGCTTTGCAGCTTTATGACAATCAAAAGACAGGCATTAAAAACATGGAAATTATCAGCTCCGATTATATTAGGAGAACTGACTCAAATGGCGCTGGGCATCATTGACAGCATCATGGTAGGAAAGATCAGCTACCAGCACCTGGCTGCAGCATCATTGGTAAACAGCGTAATGAATATCCCGTTTGTACTTGGATTTGGAATGACGATGTCCGTTTCACAAACAGTATCGATGGCAAACGGGCGAAGGGATAGTTTGAAAGTATCGCATTATTTATACAATGGCCTGTGGTTATCTGTTGTTGCGGCTATCATCATCGCGTTAGTATTAAATTTCAGTAAAAATATTTTGTTTCACCTGGGGCAGGATGCCGATGTGGCCACTTTGGGAGTACCTTATTTGCAGATCATGGGCTGGTCAATTATTCCTATGATGATGTTTATCTGCATAAAGCAGTTTAGCGATGGGCTGGAACGCACAAGGGTCGCTATGATCCTTTCTATTGCTGCATTGCCCATTAATATTTTTCTCAACTGGTTACTGGTATATGGCAACTGGGGATTTACTGCATTGGAATTAACCGGGGCGGGTATAGGTACATTAATAACCCGAGTACTGGTACTATTAATATTTATAGTTGTTTTATTTGTTCATCCTTTTTTCAGCAGGTATATTGCTGTTAGAAAAAATCAATGGAACCTGCAACAGCATACCATCAAAGAATTGTTGCATATCGGTGTACCGAGCAGCCTGCAGGCGGCTATGGAATCAGGCGCCTTTGCAGTATCCGGTATCATCATTGGTACATTGGGAGCGGTACAACTGGCGGCCCACCAAATAGCAATCAGTTGTGCCTCCATCGCATTTATGGTTTCCTGGGGCCTTGCACAGGGAGGCTCCATACGGGTTAGCAATGCCTGGGGCAGGAACAACTGGAAAGATATTGAAGTGATCGGCAAAAGCACATTAATAAGCGGCGCCTGTTATGGCATTCTAGGAGTTTTGTTTTTTGTTATTTTCAGAAATATTTTACCGTTGGCATTTAACAATAATGCGGCCGTAATGGCACTTGCATCGGTATTAATGTTATATGCCGCTGTATTCCAGGTATCCGATGCCACCCAGGCAATCGGGGTGGGTTTATTAAGAGGTATTAAAGATGTAAAAGTGCCAACCATGTATATAGCCATTGCTTATTGGGTGGTCGGTATCCCGGTGGGATGTTTGATGGCATTTACTTTTAAAATGGGTGCAGCAGGCATGTGGATCGGTTTTGTAAGCGGGCTAACATTTACATCCCTGTTTTTAAATAATCGTTTTTTTAAGATTTTAAAGCGGGAAGATTACTAATACGGCTTTATTGCTTCAATTATTTGATTAGATATTTGGTATTGGGCCAATTCCGGGAACCCCCATGTTGCCCTTATATTAACCAAAAGCAGCGCTATAATGGCGCTGCTTTTGGTTGTTTTGCTTTATGCATTTATTTTATAAACCGAATTGTTTTTTTCTCATTGGCTGTTTCGGCCAGCAATACATACGAACCATGCGGTATACCGGCAGTGGGCAGGCTAATTTGCCCGTTTACAGGTGCAATCAAACTTGTAAAAAATTGTTTACCATTCATATCAATTATAGAAAGCTGTACATTTTCGGTAATGCCGGATAATATCAGTTTCACATTGTCGGGTACCGGGTTGACCAATAAATGCACCTCCCACTTACCTGTATTTTTCAATTTTAATGTTATCACCGGGCTGAGGGCTGATTTACCATTTTTGTCAGTAGTCAATAACCGGTAATAAACAATATTTTTCCCGCTATTCATTATACCGGCATCAATAAACGAATATTCATGTACGTTAGATGAGGTTCCTGACGCAGGCACCGTTCCGATACCCTTGAAATTAAGGCCATCAAAACTCCGCTGTACAGTAAAATCTTTACTATCCAGTTCCAGCAAAGTACGCCAGTTCAGGACTGCATCCGCATTTGTCGGCTTCACAGTAAAGCTGCCAAGCGATATGGGTAAGGGTAAGAAGGCACCATCCACCGCATAAAGATCTTTTTCGTTAGGGTCATCTCCATTATCTGCCTCGAATAATATTTTGTTGTTTATAAGGAAAAACTCAAGATGTGGTTCGGATCCGGGCAAACCGGTTATGATATCCGATACCATGCTGGTGTTTCCGGATGTACCGTCAGATTTCCATAGCTCAGATCCGTTGGCGCCATTATTTGCCGGGAAATATAGTCCTGCGGTCGTATAGGTATAAGATATTTGGGCTGGTTCCATCCCATCCCCCGTACCAGGGTTTATGTCCCTTACGATATGGGTATGAGAAGCTGTAGCGTCCACACCATCAGATATCCATAACTCATTTCCTTCCGCCGCGGTGTTCGCCGTAAAGAAAAATTTATTTCCCTGGAAGAGATTTTCACTAAGTTTTACCCCGTCGTTGGTACCAAACGGCACAAAAATAATTGGGTACGAGTTGGTGGCTGATGACGTAAATGCTTTAAATAAAACCGTACCTGCAGGCGTGCCATCAGACTGCCAAAGTTCGGATCGACTCGCCAGGTCTGATATCGCAAAAATAAATTTATTGGGGAAATTAACAGCAAGCGGAAGCACAATAAATGATATGGATACTCCTGGTACCACGTCTTTTAAAAGAGATGTATTTGCTATGCTTCCGTCTGTACCCCACACCTGCCCGGTGCTTGTTCCATTGTAAGCTGTAAAATAGGCGCGATTATTAAAACGGTGAAAGGATATTAAAATTTCGCGGTTAAATCCGGGAAGTATTTCTATTTTAGTTGAGCTGCCCGGACCGGGGTTAATATCTGCCAGCATAAATGTTCCTCCAACTGTTCCATTTGTCCTCCATACTTCTTCGCCATGAGTGGCATCGGTAGCTTCAAATAAAACTACATTATTTAAGAGATAAAAATTTCGGGGGGTTGAGGAATCCGCTCCTGAATGCCCGGTATTTATATCCAAAAACAAATTAGTTCCTGCTTCTGTGCCATCCGATTTCCATAATTCAATACCTGAAGTTGGGGTACGGGCGGCAAACAGCAGATAGGTACCTGAGGAGAAAAGTTCATAGCTGCCAGGGGTGTTACTTCCAACCGGGCCCGGAACAATATCCTTTACAAGGGAGGTGCCGGCAAGGGTGCCGTTTGTTCTCCAAAGCTCGCGCCCCTCCGCCGGCCTTTCTGCCGTAAAATATATAAAGCCGTTCAATAAAGCGAAATCATTATCGGGTGCTGAACCAGGGGCTCCGGGATTAATATCATCTACCAATACTGTTCCGCCAATAGTGCCATCCGTGATATATAATTCTGCACCCGTAGCTGGTGTAGTTCCCGAAAATATTAATTTGCCGTTTAAAAAGGCTGTGCTGCCAAGGCCGCCAACAAATTTGATCGTAGCAGACAACTGAATCGTACCGGCCAGTGTTCCATCGGTAGCCCAAATAGTGTTATCCGTACTGGAAACATAAACCGACTTATTATTGGTAAGCGGGTATTCAAAACTTAAACTTCTGTTTGAATTGATTTGTGTAACCTGTGCATTCAAACCTAGCCCGGCGAATAATGAAAATAAGGGAAGTAGTAGTTTTCTTTTCATGAGTAATTTTTTAATAATTTAAAATGTCTGCAAAAAATAAATGAACAAACCATTTTCAGCCTGTCAAATAAATATAAAGATTCTATTAGCGAGCGGGATAATGGATTACCGGCATTTACACAGATATTAGCGTTTCCAGGGGATGGGCCTTCATTGGAATTTTGATTTGTACTATAATTCTTAACCGGATAGTTCCTTCAAAATACATTTTACTTAACTGGAAATAAATGTAATTCATTTTTTCTAAACCTAACAGCCTTAAATATAAATTAGTTATGAAATGATTCAATAGATTTTTTCAAAATGATTTAGACCTTTATCGCACGGGCATCCTGGAATTTTTAATGCCCATTTTTGA
Source organism: Ferruginibacter sp. (assembly GCA_040007015.1). Lineage (GTDB taxonomy): Bacteria > Bacteroidota > Bacteroidia > Chitinophagales > Chitinophagaceae > Ferruginibacter. The sequence goes on from JBDTVX010000077.1 coordinate 6,015, forward strand.
ATAGATGATTATGATAAATGCTGTTACAAACGATAAAAGGTATGGCAGTTTTTGCCCTTTTTATTATATCTCACTCCTTTATTGTAATTTTCCAAACAACTGGCAACCTTTATAGCTATTACAATTATATAATTTTTCATTTAAATGAAACCCCTTCGTTTTGTACCCATTGCCCAACAGTTTGGTAAAGCATTCAGGTTATTGGTAAAAAATGACCCGATGCGGCTGGCGGGCGCCACAGCTTTTTTTACAACATTTGCACTACCGCCTATTTTATTGATCCTGATACAATTGCTGGGACTTTTATTTAACCGGAAGAATATCAGCCGGCAATTGTTCGGCAGTTTAGGGAATGTGGTGGGAAAGGACAGTGTACACGAAATTGTTGGAATTCTCCGGGCCTTCAGGGGACTGGCGGTTAACTGGCCGATTGCCATTACGGGTTTTATTTTCCTGGTGTTTGTGGCTACCACTTTATTTAAAGTAATTCAAAGTTCTTTCAACCAGTTATGGATGATCAGGAGAACAGGTAAACAAAGTTTTGGTATGGCTATTGCCACCAGGGCAAGATCATTTTTGGTGATACTATTTACCGGTCTCTTGTTTATGGCCTCTTTATTCGTTGAAAGCCTGCAACTGATATTTGGTAAATACCTGACCGGCCTGATGCCAGAAGTCGGAATGCTTTTCAACAGTGCATTAACCAACATCATTTCTATCGTTACTGTTTGGGCCTGGTTCACTATATTGTTCCGTTACCTGCCTGATGGCAGGCCTACCTGGAGAGTGGCCTTTAGCGGCGCCTTGCTCACCAGCATTCTATTTAGCCTTGGCAAATTTTTACTACGCTGGTTATTACCCGGAAGCAATATCGACGTGGTATACGGTACTTCGGCTTCGATCGTTTTGCTGTTGCTATTTGTGTTTTATTCTTCGCTTATTCTGTACTATGGAGCGGCATTTACCAAGGTTTGGAGTGTATATATTAACCAGCCCATAAAGCCGGGTAATAATGCCGTGTTTTATGTATATGCAAATACGGAAGACACTTAGAAGATGCCAATGTGATAATGTGCTAATATGCTAATGTGATAATGTGATAATGTGCTAATGGAGCAGCCCAATGAAAAAAATATCATTAGCCACTATCGGATAATAAATTAGCAAATCAGCACATTAGCTCATCCATTGAAATCTGCCATTCATATATTAGTTCCGCCCGGAACAACCAGGACAGTGTAATATCGCCTACTTTTTTGTAACATTGTCGATGCCATTATTTCAACTGTTGAATGGAGCGTCGCCATGAATACTTCGGCAACGCTCAGTACAAAAACTGGTTAACAAAAAATCTTTATTAAAAATTTCTTAAGGTCATAAAAACAATCGCCATTAACTAATAGTTCTTCGTCCTTAAAAAACAGTCAACAGAAAACTCCAAACAGAAAACCTTCTTCATGAAACAAATTCCATTTATCGTTGTAATCCTTCTTTATTTATTTTTATTTATTGCCCCATTGAATATATTGCAGGCCCAGGCCAATTGTGTGTTGCAGCCGCCTATGCTGCGCATCGATTTTGGTAGCGGTAATAACGCTGCGGATCCAAACCTTTCATCGCTTGAAAACTACGAGCGGATTCTTGACGAATGTCCACAGGACGGCAATTATGCTATCCTGTCCTATACCTCCGGTTGTAACAGTGGGCACTGGATTACATTAAGCCAGGATCATACCCATAATGCAGGCGGTAATATGCTGGTGGTCAATGCCGCGTACCAACCAGACCTGTTTTTTGTCACGGAACTCAAAGGATTATTATCCAATACCACTTACGAACTGGCAGCCTGGCTGGTAAATTTATGCAGGCCAGAATTTGATTGCACTTCTATACGCCCCAGTCTGCGTTTTACGATTGAAGATACGGAGGGAAAGGAACTGGCTAAGTTCTCCACGGGAGATATAGTTCCAACAGGCACGGTTACCTGGCTACAATATTCGGGCATGTTTAAAACACCGGAGGACGTGGGCACACTCATTTTAAAAATAGCCAACAAGGCAAATGGCGGCTGTGGAAATGATTTTGCCATGGATGATATTACCGTGAGTGAGTGCGTGGTGCCAAAACCGATAGTAAAAAATGAGCCTAAACCCAAACCGGTAATAAAACATCCCGTGCCAGTTACAAAACCTGTTGCAAAACAAACACCGCCGGTTTTAAAACCTGTAAAAAAAATTATCCCTGTTATTACAACCACACCATTGAAAGATACCCCGGTAATTTCGAGGCCGGTAATAAACGATAGACCCGCTATTTCATTACCTAAACCTATTCTAACGAGGTCTAACCCAATCGTAAAACAGATTGAAACCGTCTCCTCTGAAATAGTGATCGACCTGTACGACAATGGGGAGATAGACGGGGATACGGTAAGCGTTTATCACAACAACGTACTGATCGTTTCCAGGGCCGGCCTTACAGAAAAAGCCATTACCTTCCGTTTCAACGTTGATGCAATGCATCCTCATCATGAACTGGTAATGGTGGCAAATAACCTGGGATCCATTCCACCCAATACTTCACTGATGATCATAACGGCAAAGGGTAAACGCTACGAAGTATTTATCTCCTCCTCGGAACAAAAAAATGCCAAAGTGGTGATCGATCTTAAGGAGTAAGATGACGGATGCTGAATACCTGATGTTGGATCCAACATATCAAAATTTCACATTAATCATACATGAACAAAACTGCCCACCACTACTATATAATTAATAAGCCTTATAATATGGTGTCGCAGTTTGTAAGCACCCATAAAGTAGGCTTGCTGGGCGACCTGGATTTTGATTTCCCGGAAGGTACTCATGCCATCGGAAGATTGGATAATCAATCAGAAGGTTTGCTGATTTTAACCACCAATAAAAAAGTAACCCGGTTATTGTTTCTTGCTGACACTCCTCATAAAAGAACCTACCTGGTGCAGGTAAATAATTTATTAAGCAAAGAAAATTTGTTACTGCTGCAAACAGGTGTTACTATCCGTGTAAAAGGAGGAGAAGATTATATTACTCCTCCCTGTAATGTAATAATTGCAGAAAACCCGGGTATTTTCCATACATCCGCAATCAACGTAAAGCAGTATGGCCCCCATACCTGGCTGCTGATCACCTTAACAGAAGGCAAATTTCACCAGGTGCGAAAAATGATAGGAGCGATTCGTCACCGGTGTAAAAGGCTGATCCGGGTATCGATAGAAGACCTGGCCCTGGAGGATCTTCAGCCGGGATGCGTTAGAGAGATCGGTGAACAGGATTTTTTTTTAAAATTGAAAATTACCGGATATTAATATATCGGAATTGAATTGCAAACAAAAATTAATATCATGGTATCTTTTTCAAAATCCTTTGAAGCTGGGTATTATAATCAACAATCAAAGTAAAATCCACCCCATTTCCGTTATCATTCCCTTTTATCCTGTTCAAAAAAATGCGGCACGTTTTTAACTTGTTAGTTTAAAAAAACACATGAAAAAGTATTTTATTTACCTCCCACTTATATTTTTGCTTCCAGGTTGCGTAGCCACCAGGTTCTTAAAGCAATCCCAGATGGAAACAGCAAATTTACGTGCTGACAGTACACAGCTGGCCGGCCAGATCGCAAAATTGCAGGATAATATGGCAGACCTAAATAAAAAAATCGCCAACCTGAATAATCAGAACTCACAACTGAGTAATCAGAACTCGCAACTGAGTAATCAGAATTCACAATTGGGAGAAAAAACAGCTACCCAACAAAGCCAGTTATCCGAATCGGAAAAAGCATTACAACAGCAACAACAAAAATTAAAACAGTTGCAGGCTTTACTGGCACAGCAAAAAAATCAGTCAGACCTGCTAAGGAACAAAATGGCGGAAGCATTAAAAGGATTTAATTCAAATGACCTTACAGTTGTACAAAAGAACGGGAAAGTATATGTTAGTCTTTCTGAGAATTTATTGTTCCCGTCGGGCAGTGCAGTAGTTAATCCCAAAGGTGTTGATGCATTATCCAAATTGGCTGCGGTGCTCAATTTAAATGCGGATGTTGCAGTGAATATTGAAGGTCATACGGACAGCATCCCTATCCGAGGACGTTTCAAAGACAACTGGGATCTGAGCACTGCCCGCGCGAATTCTATCGTCAGGATACTGGTAGAAAATTACAAGGTAGATCCCATAAGAGTGATAGCATCCGGTCATGCCTTTTTTGATCCGCTTGATACAAACGCTACACCAGAAGGCAGGGCAAAAAACAGGAGGACTGAAATTATCCTTTCCCCTAAACTTGAGGAAATGTATAAGCTTCTTGAAATGTAATTTTTATTTATAAATTCTAAAGGTTGACCACCCTTAAGGATGAGCCCCACCAGGTAGAGTTTATATTTTGCCGGGCAAATTTATTAATCCCGTTTTTGCAAAATGTTCTACTTTCATCATGAAAACCGGAATACATTTAATAAAAACTAATCATTCGCGCTCTCACTCAAAACTATTCCCATTATCAAAAAAGCATTGGTCATAGGAGGAACAGGTCTTACCGGCAAACATCTTATTGACCTGCTGATCGCGGATGAGCGTTATACTGTGATCGCATTGGTGAGGAAACCTTTGCCAATAAAACATGACAGGCTAATATGCCTTCAGTTTAATTTTGACAACCCGGACAAATCTTTGGTAGTTGCCGATGAAATTTTTTGCTGTTTGGGTACTACTATTACCACCGCGGGCAGTAAATCCGCCTTTTACAAAGTGGACTATGAATATGTTTTAACTATTGCCCAGGCAGGCTACTTCAATGGTGCAAAAAAGTTTGCCTTGATGTCATCAATAGGGGCAAATAATAATTCCAGTGTTTTTTACAGCAAAACAAAAGGAGCAATAGAAGAAGCGGTTAGCCGCATAGGTTACGAAAGTTTGTTTATTTTCAGGCCGTCTTTGTTACTTGGTGTGCGGACGGAATTTCGCTTTTGGGAAATGATAGGGAAATTTTTAATGAAAAGTTTTGCATTTGCCATACCCAAAAAATATAAAGCGATAGAAGCCAGCCAGGTAGCAAACGCGATGTTCGCCGCCATGAATTCAGGTCAAAAAGGAGTACATATCGTAGCGTCGGATAGCATCAACCTTATCCGTTAAAAACCTGTGAGGTTTATGCTACATTTGCGGTATGCAGTTTAACATTTTTAGTGAATTATCATACGAAGTATTTTCCCCGGCAACTTTTATCTTTAATATACAGGCTTGCAGGGCGGCCAATCAGATAATTATTGAAGAAGCACTTCTTATTGATCCTTTTTTAAACCCCGAAGAATTTACCTTGAATAACAGCGATTCGCGGTATATAAAACTGGAAGCCTGCCAGGGAGCTTCTTTTACCATCTCGTACCGCGCCCTGGTAGATGTACAATACAGGATCATTGATGAAACCGAACTTTCACAACCTATACCAATTACCCGGCTTAATACGGAAGTGTTGCCCTACCTGTTTCCCAGCAGGCATTGCCAGTCGGATAAAATGAGAAAATTTGCCTCCAAGGAATTTGGTCACCTGCAAAATGAATACAACAAAGTACTCGCAATAACTGACTGGATATTTAACAATACAGACTACATCACCGGCGCCACCGATTCGGGTACTTCAGCGTGTGATACATTGATCCAGCGGGAAGGTGTATGCAAAGATTTTGCTCATCTTGGCATTGCTTTATGCAGGGCAGCGGATATTCCGGCCCGTTATTTTACAGGATACGCGCATAATCTTACTCCACCGGATTTCCATGCCTGTTTTGAAGCATATCTCGGCGGGAACTGGATATTTTTTGATCCAACCAAACTGGTACCTATTAACGGTTTGGTAAAAATAGCCAGTAGTAAAGATGCAGCGGATGCTGCTGTAGCAAGCTTCTTTGGCAATACAAATTGCACTTATATGAATGTGGGGTGTACTGCCGCCGATCCAGGGTTTCAGAATTTTAATCCAACAACAGGATACCGGGAAGCGCTATCCTATCAATGATCCGTCGTGCGGTTTTAACTGGAAAATTTAATGCTCCTGCTTATTTTTGGTCACATAGGCACATAGTGAACATAGGTCTATTTTTTGTTCTGCCATGTGTTTATTCTCTGTGTTCTATGTTCCTTTGGGGCAGACTTGCACAATTTGCATTTTGAATAACTGAGCTGGTGATGGTAACATCGTAAAATAAAAAACCTCCATTGCTGAAGGTTTTTCACAGATAATGATCACGCCATAGCATGATTAGTTTTCATAGGTATTAATATGGTTTCAGAAGTATTGGTGATCTTTGTGTAGGGTTGGATATTTAACTATGTAAAGATGGGAATTAAATATAAAATAATTTGTAACAGAATCAACCTGGTTCTTGTAGATACTTTTCGGTACATAATATCTGTACCTTTCCAACCCAACCCGTTAGTTGACGGCATTTTTGCTAAAACGCTTCGCTACAACGGATAATTCAGATGCTGTAAGACGCGATGTTTTTCTCAACACATTAAGAAAATAAGCAACTTCTGCCTTGCTGGCGGGACAACCGGAATTATCACCCATTATTTCAAAACCTGCGCCATCCGGCCTCATTTTAGAATCTGCCAGCAAACGGGCATTCTGATCTAAGACCAGCCAAAAAGGGATACCGCTACCGGTTCCATTATATTTATTTCTCAATTCAGTTGCTCCCGGATTCTCCAGCCATTCTTTTCCCTTTGCCTCATCTACCGTAAGATGGCAAATAATATAATTATCATCAAAAAATTTCCTGCAACTTTTATCATTCATACTGCTATCCATTTTATGACACCATCCACACCAGGATGCACGGAAGATAACAAATACCTTTTTGTGCTCCTTACCAGCACGATCATAAGCCGATTTCAAAATTATTTCTGCGGACGGTGTTTTGGTTTGTGCCATAGAAATAATTCCCGGAAAACACAAAACAACAACAAGGATCAGGCGCTTATAATTCATAAAAATCAATTATCATGACCAATAAAAATTTTGAAAATGAATTGATATTACCCCCGGCGCTGAAACAGAACATTTTATTAAAGTGCAATCAACCGCATGCCATCATCTTTCAGCGTTGCACGTTGCTTTGTCCTGTTTTGAGTGCCTATGATTATATAAACAGCTACGTGCAGATCCTGTTAACTATTTTGATCCAATAATATTACACATAACTTCACATGGTTATTTAACCCTATTCTGATCTTCCATTTCATCCGCTTCGTCTTCATCCATATCATCATCATCACTAAATCCAAATTCATCATCAAATTCATCTTCCCTGTCAAACATTGAATCGTCATTTAGAATGACGAGCAGCAATATTTCACCGTCCCCCTCCCCTTCCTTCAGGAAATCCCATTCCTCTATTTCCCAGCCCTGCTCCAACAATTCATTAATGCTATCCACTTCATTAATGGTGAACGGATTGGTGGGGCTTTGTGTTAGCTGTTTTGTGTCAACACTTACGGTAATTAACTTTTGCATAATTGATATTTTAAAGATTCAAGTTTGATTTATAAAGGAGTATTTCAAAAAAAAACACGTTATCTGATTGTGACTTAAAGATACTGCAAACTCTCATTTGATGCAAATAATAGAAAAAGCCATTCGCCTGCTGCTAATCATCCATGAAAAGTGCGATCAATACAGTTTTGATCCTGGCTTCATATTGAATAAAAATAGGTGGAGTAGCTCCTGTAATCCCATAACTATCCCATAGCAATTCGACCTTGCTGCATACTTTGAGTTATAAAAATTTAAAAGCTGGAAAAGCGAAGAATGAAACCACATTTTGGTAGCAGAAAATACAGCATTCGTCGCAAGATTTGGAAAATCAATTCCTTTGTTGGAATGTATTGCTAATTTGGTGGTATGAAACCGTTATGGTATACTAAAAAATGGGTTACGGCTGTGCTGCATTTGGCAACCTGGGTGTTGTTATTTTCACTGCCTGCCTTACTGAGGCCTTCTTATACCCCCAGCGATAATGCACACACCCTTCCGGTGAATGATAATGATACGGCTAATTTTATTATTGCGCGGATCAATGACTGTGTGCTGATCAGTTTTTTTTACCTTAATTCCCTTGTATTTATACCACGGCTATTGTATAAAAAACGATATGCAGTATACTGCTTTGCTATTATAGTTTACTTTGCCTTTTTTGTTACGCAGGGCTGGTTGGTGAAGAGCTACTTCAATCCTGATAAATTCTTTACTTTTAGAAAGCATCTTTTTTTCAGCTTATTTATTTTCATTTTTATATTGGCCTGCAGTATTGCTTACAGGACTATACGGGACAGGGTTATTGCAGACAGGCATGCACAGGAAAAAGAAAATGAATTCCTTAAAACAGAATTATCCCTGCTCCGGTCGCAGGTAAGCCCGCATTTTATGTTCAATGTATTAAATAATATGGTGGCGCTTGCCAGAAAACAATCGGACCAGCTGGAACCTTCACTGATAAAGCTATCTTCGCTGATGCGTTATATGCTTTATGAAACGGGCGAAGAAAAAGTTTCACTTGAAAAAGAAACCGAATACCTTCAAAGCTATATCGATCTTCAGCAACAGCGTTTTGGTAAAAAAGTGGTGATCAATGTAGCTATGAAACCTGCGGATAGAATTTATTTTATAGAACCTATGCTGCTGATCCCTTTTGTTGAGAATGCTTTTAAGCACGGTACCGGTATGATCGATCATGCCCAAATAGACATTGAATTAAGCGCGGAAAAAAATAATCTTCAATTTAAAGTGCAAAATAAATACGATCCCACCTCGGCAGAGATCAAGGATAAGGCTTCGGGAATAGGTCTTGCGAATGTACAACGGAGGCTGGATCTTTTATACAATACCGACTACCGGCTTTCAATCCAAAGGGATGACCATTTATTCTCCGTTTCACTTCAAATACATTTATCCTGATGATACGATGCCTGGCTATAGACGATGAACCGCTGGCGCTTGAATTGCTGGAAGACAATATCAGCAAACTGCCTTACCTGGAGTTGATTTCAAGCTGCGACAATGCATTGGAAGCAATGAAAATAATGGAGCATGAAAAAGTGGATCTTATCTTTTTAGACATCCAGATGCCCGGGCTCACAGGCCTGCAATTCATTCAAAGCATGACTGTGAAGCCGATGATCATTTTAATAACAGCGTATGAAAAATATGCACTGGAGGGCTTTAATCTGGATGTAACGGATTATTTGGTAAAGCCTGTTTCGCTGGATCGTTTTATGAAGGCCTGTAATAAAGCAAAGGAACTATATGATCTGAAGCAACCATCCAAAGAAACGGCTGAAGCCGTTGATCCCGGCTACTTTTTTGTACATGTGGATTATAGTATGGTCAAGATCACTACATCGGATATTGTGTATATTGAAGGATTAAAGGATTATATTAAAATTCATTTAAAGAGTTCGCAAAAACCGGTAGTCACCAGGATGCCAATGAAAACAATTGAAGAACAATTACCGGCTTCGGCATTCCTGCGCATTCACAAATCATACATTATCTCCATCTCCTTTATCACTGCGATCAGGAAATCAAGTGTATTTATTGGCTCAATTGAATTACCGGTGAGTGATAATTACCGGGATGCCATCACGCTGCTCACCGGGAAAGCGTAGCCCGACCTCATCCCCAGCCCTTCTCCAAAGGCAGCGGGGAGCTTGACTCTAAGAATGTAAATCACTTTTCGGAAACGGATACGATATCTCATTACACCACCGTAGATTAAATGGACACACTTTAGTTTGGATTTAAAAACTCCATATACTTTTTAGAAGCCTAAAAATATTTTTTGTTAGCCACCATTCGTTTTTCATGGCATCGAAATTGGCGTCCGCCAGCCGGCGGATCAACAATTGAATAAAGGGCATCAATGACGTTACATAAAAAACGTTCCTGCCTACAATTAATCGCTACTTAGAATAAGACAATCCGCTCTATGTAGTGTCTGCAAGAAAACTATAGAACGCCCATTGGACGGGAAGTTAGCCGATTTT